>NZ_JBHXLV010000100.1:0-23031 GCF_042721685.1 Streptomyces sp. NPDC058459
GTCGGACGCCGTGAGGGTGTCCGACGGGCCTTCCGTCCGTGTGGTGCCGGTCAGACTCCCGCCTTCTCCGGCTCGTCCGAGGACCGCTGCTCCTGCTCCGGTGCCCGCTTCGCCGCCTTCTTCGCCGCCCGGCGCTCCTTGCGCAGCTCCACCATCGCGTAGAGCGTGGGGACCAGCAGCAGGGTGAGCAGGGTCGACGTGATCAGGCCGCCGATCACCACGACCGCCAGCGGCTGGGCGATGAAGCCCCCCTCGCCGGTGACGCCGAGCGCCATCGGAAGCAGGGCGAAGATCGTCGCCAGGGCGGTCATCAGGATCGGGCGGAGCCGGTGCCGGCCGCCTTCCACCACGGCCTCGACGACCCCGTAGCCCTGGGAGCGGTACTGGTTGATCAGGTCGATCAGCACGATCGCGTTGGTCACCACGATGCCGATGAGCATCAGCATGCCGATCATCGCCGGGACGCCCATCGGGGTGCCGGTGAGGATGAGCAGGCCGATCGCGCCGGTGGCCGCGAACGGGATGGAGACCAGCAGGATCAGCGGCTGGACCAGCGACCGGAACGTCGCCACCAGCAGCATGAACACGATGGCGATGGCCGCCAGCATGGCCAGGCCCAGGTTCTTGAAGGCGTCGTCCTGGTCGGAGGAGACCCCGCCGATCTCGGCCGTGGCGCCCGCCGGGAGCTTCAGGGCCTTGATCTTCGACTGGAGCTGGGAACTGACCGCGCCGGTGTTGTCCCCGGTCGGCTTGGCGGTGACGGTGGCGGCGCGGCGGCCGTCGATCCGGGTCATCGACACCGGCCCGTCGACCAGCCGCACGGTGGCGATGTCCCCGAGCTTCACCGCGCCGAGGCGCAGTTCCTTCAGCTGGGCCAGGGTCGCGGCCGGGCGGGCGGACCGTACGACGACGTCGCGTTCGGTGTCGTCCAGGACTGCCTTGCCCGCCGGGACGCCGCGCACGGACTGCGCGACGGCCGCGCCGAGCTTCTGCTCGTCGAAGCCGGCCGCGGCCGCCCTGGCGTTCGCCCGCACCGAGATGCGCGGCACGCTCTGCGCGAGGTCGCTGGTGACGTCGGTGACGTCGTCCAGCCCGGCCACGGTGGAGCGCACCTTCTCGGCGGCCGTGCGCAGGGTCGCGGGGTCGGCGGCCGTGACCTCGACGCTGAGGTCCTGGTTGCCGAAGGCCGCGCCGGCCGAGACGGTGGTCGTCCCCGCGCCGTCGAGCTTCTTCAGCCCGTCCTCCAGCTCGCGCTGCACGTCGGCGGCGGAGCCGGAGTCCTCCAGCATGATCTGGTACGACGCCTGGTTGCTGTCGGTACCACCGCCGAAGGCGGCCATGAAGCCGGAGGAGCCGACGGTGACCTGGTAGTGCTTGATGCCGTCGATCCCGCCGAGCAGCTTCTCCACCCGCCTGGCCTGGGCGTCGGTCGCGGCGAGGCTGGTGCCGGGCTTCAGCTTCTGCTTGACGGTGAGGACCTGCTGCTCGCCCTGGTCGAAGAAGTTGGTCTTCAGCAGCCCGGCCATGCCGAAGGTGCCGAACAGCACGACGACCGCGATCAGCAGGCTGACCAGCCGGCGCCGGGTGGCGAACCGCAGCACGGGGACGTAGACGCGCTGGAGGCGGCTGTTCGCTTCCTTCTCCTCGGCCCGGCGGCGGGCCTCCCCGGCGTCCTCGGGGGTGTTCTTGGGGGCGCGCAGGAACCAGTACGACAGCACCGGCACCACGGTCAGCGACACCAGCAGCGAGGCCAGCAGGGCGGCCGTCACGGTGAGGCTGAACGAGCCGAACAGGGCGCCCACCATGCCGCCGACCAGGCCGATGGGCAGGAAGACGGCGACCGTGGTGAGGGTGGAGGAGGTGACCGCGCCGGCCACCTCGCGGACGGCGCCGAGGATGGCCTCCTCGCGCTCCTCGCCGTAGCCGAGGTGCCGTTTGATGTTCTCCAGCACCACGATCGAGTCGTCCACGACCCGGCCGATGGCGATGGTCAGCGCGCCCAGCGTGAGCATGTTCAGCGAGAGACCGCGGCTCCACAGCACGATCAGCGCCAGCACCACGGAGAGCGGGATGGAGACCGCGGTGACCAGGGTGGAGCGGACCGAGGCCAGGAAGACCAGGATGATCAGCACGGCGAACAGCAGACCGAGCGCACCCTCGGTGGTCAGGCCGTCGATGGCCTTGGACACCTCGGGGCCCTGGTCGCTGACGATGGTCAGCTTCGCGTCCTTGCCGAGGTCGGCCCGGAGCTTCGGGAGCTGGTCCGCGACCGCGTCGGAGATGGCGACGGCGCTGCCGTCGTGGTCCATGGTGACGTTGACGGCGAGGCTGGGCCTGCCGTCGGTGCGGGTCAGCGAGTCGGCCGGGGCGGGCCGCTCGACGACGGTGGCCACGTCACCGAGGCGTACGGGCTTCCCCCCGCCCGGACCCGCGACGCGGAGGTTCTGGATCTGGGCCAGCGAGGTGAAGCCGCCGCCGACCTGGACGGTGCGGTTGGCGCCGTTCTCGTCGAAGGAGCCGGCCGGGACGGACGCGCCGCCCGCCTGGAGCGCCGGGATGAGCACGGCCGGGCTGAGACGCGCCTTGGCGAGCTTGGCCTCGTCGGGGGTGACGGCGACCTGGAGGTCCCGCACGCCCATGACCTGGACCCGGCCGACGCCGTCGATGTTCTTCAGCACGGGGACGACCGAGCGGTCCAGCCGGTCGGCCAGCGCCTGCTGGTCGGTGCCGGAGGACGCGGCGAGCACCACGGTCGGTATGTCGTCGGTGGAGCCGGAGACGACCTGGGGGTCGACGGTGTCCGGGAGCTGGGCGCGGGCCCGGTTGACGGCCTGCTGGACGTCGGTGACGAGCCGCTTGGTGTCGTTGCCGTAGTCGAAGGACGCCATGATCACGGCGTTGCCCTCACTGGCGGTGGAGGTGACCGAGGTGACGCCGTCGACGCCCTGGAGGCCGTCCTCGATGGGCTCGATGACCTGCTTCTCCACCACGTCGGGCGAGGCGCCCTGGTAGGGGGCGATCACCGAGACCACGGGCAGCTCGATGGTGGGCAGCAGTTGCTGCTTGATCTGGGGTATCGCGATCAGGCCGAAGACCAGCGCGATGAGCGACATCAGGCCGATCAGGGCCCGCTGCGCGAGGCTGAAGCGGGACAGCCAGGACATGGGACAGGGTCTCTCTTCCGTGAGCCTTCTGTGAGCGGCAGAAGCTGCGGCGGGACGCGTCTGTGCGCCCACCCCACCACCCTGGTCCATCGCCGGGGCCCGGCCCGTCGCCCCCAGGTCCATTTCCGGGGCGGGCCGGTACTCCGCGCGCAGTAGGGCGGGCGGGGATCAGTCCGACCTCGGGCGGACCAGCCCGGACTCGTAGGCGATGACGACGAGCTGAGCCCGGTCGCGGGCGCCCAGCTTGGCCATGGCCCGGTTGACGTGGGTCTTCACGGTGAGCGGGCTGACCTCCAGCCGCTCGGCGATCTCGTCGTTGGAGTGGCCGCCGGCCACCAGCACCAGCACCTCGCGCTCGCGCCCGGTGAGCGCGTCGAGCCTGGCCAGCCGGGCCGGGTCGGGGCCGGGGGCGTCGGACTGGGCGAGGAAGCGGCCGATCAGGCCCTTGGTGGCGGCCGGGGACAGCAGCGCCTCACCGCTCGCGGCCAGCCGGATGGCGGTGAGCAGTTCCTCGGGTTCGCTGCCCTTGCCGAGAAAGCCGGAGGCGCCCGCGCGCAGCGCCCGTACCACGTAGTCGTCGACCTCGAAGGTGGTCAGGATGACCACCCGGACCTGGGCGAGGTCCGGATCGGCGGCGATCATGCGGGTGGCGGCGAGGCCGTCGGTGCCGGGCATCCGGATGTCCATGAGGACGACGTCGGCGGCGCACTCCTTGGCCAGCCGGACCGCCTCGGCGCCGTCGGACGCCTCCCCCACCACGGACATGCCGGGCTCGGAGTCGACCAGCACCCGGAACGCGCTGCGCAACAGGGCCTGGTCGTCGGCGAGCAGGACGCGGATCGTCATACGGGCTTCCTCTCGGCCCCGGCACGGGCCTGGACGGGCAGGATGGCATGGACGCGGAAGCCGCCGCCGTACCGGGGGCCGGTGGTGAGGGTGCCGCCGAGCGCGCTGACCCGCTCGCGCATGCCGAGCAGCCCGTGCCCGCCGCCCGAGCCGGTGGCCCAGGTGGCGCCCGCACCGTCGTCCAGCACGCTGACCTCGATGTTCGGCCCCACGCGTACGACGCTGACCTCGGCCTTGGCGCCCGTTCCGGCGTGCTTCTGGGCGTTGGTGAGGGCTTCCTGCACGATCCGGTAGGCGGCCAGGTCGACGGCGGCCGGGAGTTCGGTGTCCTGGTCGGTGCGGGCCACCTGGACGGGGAGCCCGGCGCTGCGGAAGGTCCCGGCGAGTTCGTCGAGGCGGCCCAGGCCGGAAGCGGGTTCGGTGGGTGCGGCGGGGTCGTCGGACTGGCGCAGCAGGCCGACCGTGGCACGCAGTTCGTCCAGTGCGGAGCGGCTGGCCTCGCGGACGTGGGCGAGGGCCTCCTTGGCCTGGTCGGGGCGCCGGTCCATGACATGGGCGACGACTCCGGCCTGCACGTTGACCAGGGCGATGTGGTGGGCGACCACGTCGTGGAGTTCGCGGGCGATGCGCAGCCGCTCCTCGGCGACCCGGCGCCGGGCCTCCTCCTCGCGGGTGCGTTCGGCGCGTTCGGCGCGCTCCCGGATGGCCCGCACATAGGCGCGGTGGCTGCGGACGGCGTCACCGGCGGTGGCGCCGATGCCGGTCCAGGCGACGAGGGCGAGGTTCTCCTGCGCGTACCAGGGCAGGGGTCCGGCGGCCATGGCGGCCGCCGTCAGCACGGTCATGGTGAGCAGTCCGACCCGCCAGGTGGTGGCCCGGTCGGTGGTGGAGGCGACGGTGTAGAGGGCGATGACGGTGGTCATCGCCACGGGGGCGCGGGGGTCGCCGGTGACGCACTCGACCAGGGCGAGCACGCCGGTGAACGCCAGCACGGCGAGTGCCGAGCGGCGGCGCAGCACGAGGGCGACGGCGGCCAGGACCATCAGCAGCAGGCTCAGCGCGTCGGGCGGACGGGCGCCCCAGTCCACGCCGTGGTCGCCGTCCGGCGCGGCGAAGGCGCTGCTGATCATGCACAGCAGCACGGCCGCCGAGATCACCGCGTCGAGCGTGAGGGGGTGCGCCTTGAACCGGTCCCGGGCGCGTCGCAGAGTGCTCACCTCATGAACAGTACGGGGCGCCGGAACGGCACGGGTGAGCGCCGGGACGCCAGGTGTCGGGTGGTGTTCGCCGGGGATACCGGTGGTGGACGCCCCTCGTTGACCGGGGCGGCCGAGCCTCCAGGGGTGTCCCGTCGTCGAAAGGCAGTGACCGTGCACCCCCTTGCCTCCCGTCTGCTCCCCACCGCCACCGCCGTCGCCCTGCTGGCGGTCCTCGGCCCCGCCGCCACGGTGCACGCGGCGTCCACCGGCACGCCCACCATCAGGCTCTCCACCGCCTATCTGTCCGGCGCGGCCGGCGCGACCGGTGACCCGGTGGTCACCGTGACGGTCGCGCAGAGCGGCGCGGACGCCTCGGGGCTGACGGTGACGGCGTCCAGGAGCAGCCGGTCCGCGGTGGCGGGCACCGGGGACGTACGCGTCACCGGCGGCGGCGGCACCCGTACGGTCGCGGTGACCGCCCGTGCCCAGGGGTACACCGACCTCACGCTCAAGGTCACCGGCACCGACGGCAGGTCGGCCACCACGACCCTGCACTACGCGGCCTCCCCCGCCGTCCAGCGTTCGGCCGACGCCCGCTACCTCACCGGCGCCGCGGACGCCTCCGCGGCCGTGGACGCCGGGGGCGGGTATGTCCTGGTGGCCGACGACGAGGACAACACCCTGCGCCTGTACGACGGTTCGGCCTCGGGCGCGCCGGTGCGGAGCTGGGACCTGTCCTCCGCGCTGGGCGCGTCCAAGGAGGTCGACATCGAGGGCGCGGCCCGGGTCGGGAACACCGTGTACTGGACGGGCTCGCTCGGCAACAACAAGGACGGCGAGTACAAGCCGGACCGCAACACGGTCTTCACCACCACGCTCTCCGGCTCCGGCGCCGCGACCTCGGTGGCCTTCGGGAGCGCCGGGCACCGGCTGCGGGACGACCTGGTGGCCTGGGACCGGGCCAACGGCGACCGGTACGGCTTCGCGGCCGCCACCGCCGACGGACAGACCCCCAAGCAGGTGGACGGCTTCAACGTGGAGGGCCTGGAGTTCGCACCCGGCTCCACCACCACCGCCTACGTCGGCTTCCGCGCCCCGCTGGTGCCGCCCGGCACGGGCGGGAAGGCGCTGCTCGTGCCGGTGACCAACATGGACCAGGTGGCGCGCGGCGCGAAGGCGGCCGTCGGCACGCCCGTCGAGCTGGACCTCGGCGGTCTCTCGGTGCGTGATCTGCGCCGGAACGACCAGGGGAAGTACCTGATCCTCGCCGGGTCCTGGGCGGCGGAGGACAACAGCGCGCCCTACGCCCTGTACCGTTGGGACGGGGTGGCCGGGCACCAGCCGGTGAAGGCGCTGGACCTGCCCACGGCGGACGCGGGCGGCTGGGAGTCCGTGGTGTCGGTACCCGACCTGGGCGTGCCCGGCGGCCGGGTCCAGCTGATCACCGACGACGGCAGTGCCGACCTGTACGGCGACGGCACCGCGGCCAAGGACCTCTCCCACCCTGAGTGGCAGAAGTCCCGCTCCACCTTCTTCACGCTTCTCTGATCAACCGGGGATCAGCCCGTCGTCGCTGAGCATCTCCCGGACCTCCTCCACGGTGGCGTCCGGGGCGGGCAGGATCAGCTCGGAGGGCTCCAGGGAGTCGTCCGGGAGCGGGGTGCCCAGCTTCCGGACGGCCTCCAGCAGGGCGTGCAGGGTGCGCCGGAAGCCCTCCTCGTCACCGCCCTCGACCTCCGCGAGGAGTTCGTCGTCCAGCCTGTTCAGTTCAGGGAAGCGGGTGTCGTCCAGCCTCACCTGGCCCTCACCCATGATCCGTACGATCATGTCGGCCTCCTCGGCTCGGGTACCGGCGGCGGACTACTGCTTGTCGAAGCGGGGGGTGTCCTGCGGCTGCTGCTGGGCCTGCCCGCCGCCCGTACCGCCCTCGATGGCCTGCTGCTGAGCGGAGGGGCCGCCCGCCAGCTCGGCCTTCATGCGCTGGAGCTCCAGCTCCACGTCCGAGCCGCCGGAGAGGCGGTCCAGCTCGGCCTGGATGTCGTCCTTGGCCATGCCGGACTGGTCGTCGAGGGCGCCGGAGGCGAGCAGCTCGTCGATCGCGCCGGCCCGCGCCTGCAACTGGGCCGTCTTGT
Organism: Streptomyces sp. NPDC058459; assembly: GCF_042721685.1. NCBI lineage: Bacteria > Bacillati > Actinomycetota > Actinomycetes > Kitasatosporales > Streptomycetaceae > Streptomyces > Streptomyces sp. NPDC058459. The sequence continues at coordinate 7,342 of NZ_JBHXLV010000100.1, forward strand.
CCTCGGCCCGCTGGATCGCCAGGCCCACGTCGCCCATCTCCTCGGAGATGCCGGAGAACGCCTCCCCGATGCGGGTCTGCGCCTGGGCGGCGGTGTACGTGGCCTTGATGGTCTCCTTCTTGGTCCGGAAGGCGTCCACCTTGGCCTGGAGGCGCTGGGCCGCGAGGGTCAGCTTCTCCTCCTCGCCCTGGAGGGTGGCGTGCTGGGTCTCCAGGTCGGTGACCTGCTGCTGGAGGGCGGAGCGGCGGGACAGAGCCTCGCGGGCCAGATCCTCCCGGCCGAGCGCCAGCGCCTTGCGGCCCTGGTCCTCCAGCTTCCCGGACTGCTGCTGCAACTGGTTGAGCTGGAGCTCCAGGCGCTTGCGGGAGGTCGCCACGTCGGCGACACCGCGCCGCACCTTCTGGAGCAGCTCCAGCTGCTTCTGGTACGAGTAGTCGAGGGTCTCGCGCGGGTCCTCGGCCCGGTCAAGGGCCTTGTTCGCCTTCGCGCGGAAGATCATTCCCATACGCTTCATGACACCGCTCATGGGCTTCGCGCGCCCCCTTCTGACGGAAACTCCAGCTCACCGATCCTGCGACAGAACCCACAGTACGGGCCCTGCCACCATTACCGCACCGTTCGGGAAGCGATGCGCTCCTCCCCAAGGACGAGCCACGCCCCGGCCACTCCGGCGTGAGGAGTAGGTGATCCCCGGGGTGGCGCCCCGGCGGCCCTACGACTCGCCCGGGAAGCGCCGCGACGTCCTTTCTGTACCCCGGTAGACGTACGGCGTTGCCGGATCGTTCCCCGAGGGGCTGGGGTACACGCCGGTGATGCCCGTACCCTTGGGTTTTGTGTTCCGTAGCCGTGCGAAGGAAGAGAAGGCACCCGCCGTCAAGGCGCAGGTGACCGGCTCCAGTCAGCCCCGCGACCCGCAGGCCCGCAAGGGCAGGCCCACGCCCAAGCGCAGTGAGGCCCAGTCCCAGCGCCGCGGTGTCGCCAGTACGCCCGTGTCCCGCAAGGACACCGCCAAGCGGCAGCGCGAGGACCGCCGCCAGGCCCTGGAGCGGCAGCGCCGTGCGCTGGCCGGTGGCGACGAGCGGTACCTGCCAGCCCGCGACAAGGGCCCGGTGCGCAAGTTCGCCCGCGACTGGGTGGACTCGCGGATCAACGTGGCGGAGTTCTTCCTCCCGCTGGCCATCGTGATCCTGATCCTCAGCGTGGTGCGGGTGCCCTCGGTCCAGAGCATCGCGCTGCTGCTGTGGGCGATCGTGATCGTGCTGATCGTCATCGACTCGGCCTTCAGCGGCTACCGGCTGCGCAAGCGGCTCGCCGAGAAGTTCCCCGACGTCAACCGCCGGGGCGCCGTCGCCTACGGCCTGATGCGCTCCCTCCAGCTGCGCCGGCTGCGGCTGCCCAAGCCGCAGGTCAAGCGCGGAGAGCGGCCCTGAGCGCAGACACCGCTCCCGGCACCGCCGCCCTGACGGGGCCGGACGCGCCGGGCGAGCTGATCCGGCAGCGCCTGGTCGCCCGGCAGCTGGACGAGCAACTGGCCCGTGTCTTCCCCGTCGGACGGCGGCTGCGCGTGCTCGACGTGGGGATGGGCCGGGGTGCGCAGGCGCTCCGGCTCGCCCGGCTCGGCCACCAGGTGACCGGGGTCGAGCGGGACCCGCGGCTGATCGCGACCGCGCGCGGGACGCTGGCCGAGGAGCCGGACGGCATCCGGGAGCGCGTCCGGCTGGTGCAGGGCGAGGGCCGGGACACCGGGGTGCACTTCCTGCCCGGCAGCTTCGACGTGGTGCTGTGCCACGGCGTGCTGATGCACGTCGAGGAGCCCGATCCGCTGGTGGCCGGGCTCGCCCGGATGCTCGCGCCCGGCGGCCTGCTGTCCCTGCTGGTGCGCAACGGCGACGCCCTCGCCATGACACCCGGCCTCACCGGTGACTGGACCGGCGCGCTGACCGCGCTGGACAGCACCGCCCTGCTCCCCCGCTCCCGTTCCGAGGCGGACGGCGGCACCCCGGCGGCCCCCGCCCCCGAGGGCCGCGCCGACCGGCTGTCCGCCCTGACCGCCACCCTGCACGGCATCGCCGCCCCGCTGCACACCTGGTACGGCGTGCACGTCTTCGCCGGCCGCACCCCGGGCGCCCCGGCGCCGGTCTGCTCCGTCGCCCCCGACGCTCTGGAGACCCTCCTCGCGGTCGAGGAACGCGCGGGCCGCACGGACCCGTACCGAGGAGTCGCGGAACTGCTGCACCTGTGCGGGGTACGGGGCTGATCACGTTCGGGCGTACCTGACGGGCCGCCGTCCCGGGCCCGTGGGGAGACTCGTCCATGGACGCTTCCCGTATCCGGGCCGGGCGCAGGGGTGCCGTGGCCGTCGTGCTGGTGTGCGCCGCCGCCCTGGCCGGCGGCTGCTTGGCGGTGCCGCCGGCCCGGAAGGGCGGGCCGACCGCGCGGGCGGCGCTGCCGCTCGCGGCGAACGACCTCCAGGACCAGTACCAGAGAGTCATCAAGCAGGTGCTGCCCTCGGTCGTGCAGCTCCAGGCGGGGCAGTCCCTCGGCTCGGGCGTCGTGTACGACGACAGGGGCCACATCGTGACCAACGCGCACGTGGTCGGCTCGGAGAAGACGTTCCGGGTGACCACGGCCCGCAGCGAGGAGCCCCTGCCGGCCAGCCTGGTCTACTCCTACCCCGAGCAGGATCTCGCGGTGATCAAGCTGGACAAGGTCCCGGAGGGCCTGCGCCCGGCGGTGTTCGGCGGCTCGGACCAGGTGGCGGCCGGCCAGATCGTGCTGGCCATGGGCTCACCGCTCGGGCTGTCGTCCAGCGTGACCCAGGGCATCGTCTCGGGCACCGGGCGGACCGTCAGCGAACCCGCCGACGAGGGGAGTCCGGGCGCCACGATCGCCAACATGGTGCAGACCTCGGCCGCGATCAATCCGGGCAACAGCGGGGGCGCGCTGGTGAACCTGGACGGGCAGGTCATCGGCATCCCGACCCTGGGCGCCACCGACCCCGGCATGCAGGGTGCCGCGGCGGCGGGCATCGGCTTCGCCATCCCGGCGTCGATGGTGCGCACGGTCGCGGGGCAGATCATCGGCACCGGCAAGGTCACCGACTCGGGCCGGGCCGCGCTGGGCATCACGGTCCGTACGGTCGTGGACGACGGCTACCGGCCCGCCGGAGTGGCCGCGGTCACGGTGCGGGCGGGCGGTCCGGCGGCGCGGGCCGGGCTCAAGGCGGGCGATGTGATCACCCGGCTGGGCGACACCCCGGTCGGCTCGACCACGGAACTCGCCGAGGCGCTGGCGGAGAAGCGGCCGGGCGAGCCGGTCACGGTCACCTACCAGCGGTCGGGCGGCACGCGTACGGCGCGGGTGACGCTCGGGGAGCAGTGAGGGCGCCCGCCGACGGGAGCGGGAGCGATCCCCGCCCCCGCGGGGCCGCCGGCTACTGCTCGGCGTTCAGGCTCATCGGCCCGTAGATCTCCTTGCTCTCCTCGAAGAGCCGCACCTGGTCCGCGCCGCCCTCCAGCAGCGCCTTCCAGTTCTCGCCGACCCAGGACTCGGCGTCGCCCTGCGTGGTGAACTCCTCGGGCTCCACGGCGGGCGGGACCTCCGTCCCGTCGGCCTTCTCGAACCGCCACGTCCACGCTGTCATGCAAGCCTCCTTCGATCCGACTCCTCGGGGCAGCGTATGCGGTCACCGGGGCCGCCCACAGGACATCGTGGATCATCGTCCTGTCAGGTGACCCGGTGCGCGGGGCCCGCGGGGAGAGGTGAAAATCGGTTCCGTGGACGTGACTCTGCTCGGCACCGGCGCCCCCGAGGGGCTGCCCCGCCCCGGCTGCCCCTGTGCCGTGTGCGCGAACGCGCTCGGCCCGGACGCGCGGGCGGCCACCGCGCTGCTGGTGGACGGGGCCCTGCTGCTGGACCTGACACCGGGCGCCGCCTTCGCCGCCGCGCGGGCCGGGCACACGCTGGCCGGGGTGCGCCAGGTGCTGCTGTCCCACCCGCACGACGGGCCCGCCGTGGAGGTCCCGGCCGGGCTGCCGCAGCCGGTCCGGGTGCCGGACGGCCGCGAGCTGACGCTGCTGACGGGGCACCGGGTGCGGGCGCTGGCGATGGACGCGGGCGGTACCGGGTACGAGGTGACCGGGCCGGACGGGCTGACGCTGCTGTACCTCCCGCCGGGCGGGTCCCCGGCGGGACTCGAGCCGCCTGCGGAGCCCTACCACATGGTGCTGGCCGACGTCGTGGGGCGCCCGGACGCGCTGGCCCGGCTGCGGGCGGCCGGTGGGGCGGGTCCGGCGACGGATGTCGTGGCGGTCCATCTGGACCATGACGTGCCGCAGGCCGCGGAGCTGCCCCGGCGGCTGGCGGCGGCCGGGGCGCGGGCGGTGCCGGACGGGGTGACGCTGGCGGTGGGCGCGTACGACGAGGTGCCGGACGTGCCGCGCCGGACGCTGGTGCTGGGCGGCGCCCGCTCGGGCAAGTCGGTGGAGGCGGAACGGCGCCTGGAGTCCTTCCCGGACGTGGTGTACGCGGCGACCGGGGGCACCCGCGCCGGGGACCGCGAGTGGGCGGACCGGGTGAGCGCGCACCGCGAGCGGCGTCCGGGGTCCTGGCGTACGGCGGAGACGACGGACCTGGTCCCCCTGCTGGCCGAGGACGGCCCGCCCCTGCTGATCGACTGCCTGTCCCTGTGGCTCACCGATGTCATGGACGCGGTAGGCGCCTGGGACGACGCCCGGTGGGCGGACGGCGGCGAGAAGGCGCTGCGCGACCGGGTACGCGCGTTGACGCGTGGGGTGCGCGAGACCCCCCGCACGGTGGTCGCCGTCTCCAACGAGGTCGGTTCCGGCATCGTCCCGGCCACCGCCTCGGGCCGCCGCTACCGCGACGAACTCGGCCGCCTGAACACGGCGTTCGCCTCGGAGTGCGAGCAGGTGGTGCTCGTGGTGGCGGGACAGGCGCTGGTGCTGCGGGGCTAGGTCGGCGGGTCGGCAGGCACCCCCGGGGCCGCCTGACCGGGCAGCCGTCCCGGTTTGCGGGCCACGACCCGGTAGGTGTTGGCGAAGCGGGTCCGGCGGGTCAGGGGGGCGAGGAGGCGGTCCAGGGCCGTGGCCGCCGCCAGGGGGGCTCGCAGGGGGCCGGGGAGGGTCGCGGCGGGGCCCTCGGGGTGGTGGACGCGGGCCGTGGTGGTGATCACGCAGTCCTGGGCGCGGAGTTCGGCCTCCAGGTTGGGCAGCGGGAGCAGGTGGGGGTGCGGGGGCCGGCGGAGGCCCAGGAGGCCGAGAAGACCGGCGTGGGCGCTCGCCGGGTCGGGGGCCTCGATCACGAGGTGGCCGCCGGGGCGGAGTACGGCCAGCGCGGCGCGCAGTTCGGCGCGGGGGTCGGGGACCTGGGCCAGGTGGTGGAACAGGCTGACCACGTCGTAGCGGGCGCGCAGCCGGTCGGTCATGCCGGGCGTGGTGAGCAGCCCCCGGTGGGCCTCCTCGACACGGCCCTCGGCGAGCGCCCGCTCGACCCGCGCGGTGGGGTCGAGCCCGTCGAAGCTGGTGTACGGGAAGAACTCCCTGGCGGCCTCGGGAAAGTGGCCGTGCCCGGTGCCGGCGTCGAGCCAGCTCTCGGGGTCGGCCAGGCCGGCCAGGGCGCGGGCGGTGGCCCGGTGGGGGCGGCGGGACGGGGCTCGGGTGTCCTCGGCGGGCGGGGGGTTGCGGAAGACGTGGGCGCACTCCCCGCACTCGTCGAGGGCGACGGCCCGGGGCGGGCGGGGGGGGGGGCGCAGGCGGGCGGAGCCGCACCAGGGACAGTCCTCGCGGCGCGGTCCGGGGAACCGGTCGCTGGCCTGCGGGGCGGAGGGCGAGGGCGGCATGGCGGCTCCCTGTGCGGCATTTCGCGGTAAACCGGAACGTATGGGATGACGATCTTGGGTGCAACGACGTGCGCCGGACGGGGTGGCGGTGTGGCGCGGGGCGCCCGGAGCGCGGGCGGTACTGTTCCGCGAATGGACAGGCTTCGACTGGACGACTTCACCGATCTGATCGAGCGCCCGGACGGCGGCGTGCGCCGGGACGCCGAGGCGCGGCGGGAACGCCTGGCCGTGCCGCCCGGCGCGCTGGGCCGGCTGGACGAGCTGGGCGAGTGGCTGGCGGCCGCTCAGGGCACGGTGCCGGTACGGGCGGTGGAGCGGCCGAGGCTGGTCGTCTTCGCCGGTGACCACGGCATCGCCTCCCTCGGCGTCTCCCGGCGCCCGGCGGGTGGCGCGGCCGGCCTGGTACGGGCGGTGCTGGAGGGCGCGAGCCCGGCCGCCGTGCTGGCCCGCCGGCTGGACGTACCGGTACGGGTGGTGGACCTGGCGCTGGACTGCGACCCGGACACCTTCCCCGCCGAGGTCACCCGGCACCGGGTGCGGCGCGGCAGCGGCCGGATCGACATCGAGGACGCGCTGACCGCCGAGGAGGCCGAGCAGGCGTTCCGCGCGGGCATGGCGGTCGCCGACGAGGAGGCCGACTCAGGTACGGACCTGGTGGTGCTCGGCGATGTGAGCGTGGGCGGTACGACGGCGGCGGCGGTGCTGGTGGCCGCGCTGTGCGGTACGGACGCCTCGGTGGTGACCGGGCGCGGCGGCGAGGCCATCGACGACCTGGCCTGGATGCGCAAGTGCGCGGCGGTACGGGACGTGCTGCGCCGGGCCCGCCCCGTCCTCGGCGACCAGCTCCAGTTGCTGGCGGCGGTGGGCGGCGCCGACCTGACGGCGATGACCGGGTTCCTGCTCCAGTGCGCGGTGCGCAAGCTGCCGGTGATCCTGGACGGCGTGGTGGCCTCGGCCTGCGCGCTGGTGGGCCAGCGGGTGGCGTTCCGGGCGCCGGACTGGTGGCTCGCGGGCCACGACAGCGGTGAGCCGGGGCAGGCGAAGGCGCTGGACCGGATGGCGCTGGAGCCGCTGCTGACCCAGGGCGTACGGGTCGGTGAGGGTGCGGGCGCCCTGCTGGCGCTCCCCCTGGTCCGCTCGGCCGCCGCGCTGGCCGCGGAGCTTCCGGAGCGGGCGGAGGCGAGGCGGCCCGAGGACGCCGAAGAGAGCGTCTAGCCCGGCCGCACCCCACGGGCCCGATGAGCGCGTTTCGTGGCAGACGCGGACATATGATCCCCGCTCATGGGAGATGCCCGAGTTGCCGACCGGCCGAGCGAGCCGGACCAGCGGACCGAGCGGCCGGGGCGGCGGCCGGGCGGGGCGGCGGCGCCCCGGGCCGCCGCCGGCGCGGTCTGGTATCTGCGGGCGGTCGCGTTCGTCAACTTCCTCAGCGCGGTGTGGGTCTCGCTGGGCCAGGACGTGCGCCGCCACAACCAGGAGAACCTGTTCACGCCGTACCTGCTGACGGCCGGGTTCGCCTCGGGTGTCTTCACCGCGTTCCTGGCCGTCACCATGCGGCGGCGCAAGCGGGCCGCGTGGATTCTCAACCTGGTGCTCAGCGGGGCGTTCCTGGCCCTGTTCGCGGTCGCCATGGCCTTCCCGGAGATCCGCCGCGTCCCGCAGAACTGGGTCTCGCTGGCGCTGACGTCCGCCTTCGTCGCCGTCCTGCTGGTCGGCCGCCGGGAGTTCTACGCCAAGGGCGACCGTGCCAACCCCCGGCTCGCCGCGACCGTGGCCCTGGGCGGCGGCACGGTCGCCTCGCTGCTGGCCGCGCTGCTGGTGACGGCCACCAACCAGGCGCCGGACGCGGCCCGTTCGACCTTCCCCGAGCGCTGGCTCTACGGCACGCTGCGGCTGGTGTCGGTGGCCACCGAGGAGTCCGGTTTCCGCGGCGTCGACGCGCCCGGCTGGGCCGACGTCACCGTGAACGTGCTCAGCACGGCCCTCCTCCTCGCCGTCCTGTACGCCGCCTTCCGCTCCCGGCGTGCCGTGGACCCGCTCACCGAGGACGACGAGAAGCGGCTGCGGGAACTGCTGGACAGACACGGCGAGCGCGACTCCCTCGGCTACTTCGCGCTGCGCCGGGAGAAGAGCGTGCTGTGGTCCCCGACCGGCAAGGCGGCCGTCGCCTACCGGGTGGTCGGCGGGGTCAGCCTGGCCTCCGGGGACCCGCTGGGCGACCCCGAGGCATGGCCCGGCGCCATCGCGCCCTGGCTGGCCGAGGCGCGGGCGCACGGCTGGATTCCGGCGGTGATGGGCGCGAGCGAGGAGGCCGGCACCGTCTACGCCCGGCATGGCCTGGACGCCCTGGAACTCGGCGACGAAGCCGTCGTGGAGGTCGCCGAGTTCACCCTGGAGGGCCGCGCGATGCGCACCGTGCGGCAGGCGTACAACCGGGTGCGGCGGGCCGGGTACCAGGTACGGATGCGGCGGCACGCGGACATCCCGGCGGCCGAGATGGCCCGGCTGGTGGAGCGGGCCGACGACTGGCGGGACGGCGCCACCGAGCGGGGCTTCAGCATGGCGCTCGGCCGGCTCGCGGACCCGGAGGACGGCCGGTGCGTGATGCTGGAGTGCACCGACGCCGAGGGCCGGCTGCGCGCCCTGCTGTCGTTCGTGCCGTGGGGCCCCGGCGGGCTCTCGCTGGACCTGATGCGCCGTGACCGGGACAGCGACAACGGGCTGATGGAGTTCATGGTGATCGACCTCCTGCGCCGCTCGCGGGAGGTCGGGGTCGGCCAGGTCTCGCTGAACTTCGCCGTGTTCCGCTCGGTGTTCGAGCGCGGCGCCCGCCTGGGCGCCGGGCCGGTGCTGCGGCTGTGGCGCTCGCTGCTGAGCTTCTTCTCCCGCTGGTGGCAGATCGAGTCGCTGTACCGGGCGAACGCCAAGTACCGGCCCATCTGGGAACCGCGCTTCCTGGTCTTCGAGAAGAGCGCCGACCTGCCCCGGATCGCCCTGGCGGCGGCCCGCGCGGAGGGGTTCCTCGAAGCGCCGGGCCTGCCGAAGTGGCTGCACCGCAGACAGCTGGAGACGCACCGGTGAGAGCCTGGGCCCGCACCGAATGGGGCCCGCTGCACACGGCCCTGCACAGGGCCCTGCGGACGGCGCTGCGCACGCGCGGCCCGCTGCCCGGGGCCCCGCTGACGCTCGGCGCGGTGTTCCTGACCGCGCTGCTCCAGTTCGTACAGAACCAGCCGTGGGGCTTCGCGCTGGTGGAGGCGGCCGGTGCGGTACGGGCCGCCGATCCGCTCTGGCTGGCGCTGCTGCGCACCCCGCTCTCCCTGTTCGTGCCCGCGCTGGACCTGCCGGTGTGGGGCGCGTTGGCCCAGGTGCTCTTCGTGTTCGGCATCGCGGAACTCTGCCTGGGCCGCCGCCGCACGCTGCTCATCGCGTACGCCGCCACGCTGGCCGGGACGCTGTACGCCCGCGCCGGCATCGCCCTCGGCCCGCACGCCCCGTTCGGGCTGCCCGCCTCGGACGCGCTGGTGGTGGACACCGGCCCGTCGGCGGCCGTGGTGGGGCTCGCGGTGTACGTCGCGGTGCGGCACCACGCGCGGGTGACGGCGGTGGCGGTGCCGGGCGCGATGGTGGTCGAGGTGCTGCTGAAGGACAACCTGGCGGGCAAGGAACACCTGGCCGCGCTGCTCGCGGTGGGCACGCTGTGCCTGGCGGGGCGTCAGTCGCCGCTGGGCAGCCGGGCCGGGGACGGGTCGGGCTTGCCGCCGATCCAGTCCTGAACCGTCCGCCGGGGCCCGGCCCAGCGCCGGTCGTGCCGGTAGGCGCGCAGCAGGGAGCGGGCGCGGGCGCGCGGCCTGCGGCCGTAGAAACGGCGCGCCCAGGGCGAGGTGGGCCGGGCCAGCCGGAGCGCGCCCCCGAGGGCCAGCAGCGGCACGATCACGCCGAACACGGCGATACGGGCCTTGCCCTTGCTCAACGCGACCAGCGAGACGAGGAAGTTGGCCGCGACGAACGCGATGGCCCCGCCCCGGTCCTGCACTTCGTCCTGCGAGAGGTCGTTGACGCCGAACGGCGAGAAGCCCGCGAGCAGCAGCCCGACCAGCGCGGCGGTGATGACCACGACCTCGACGCTCTTGCGGCCCTCCGCGCTCCAGTACACGTCGTCCAGATGCAGGATCAGCGCGAACTCGTCCAGCACCAGACCGGCGCCGATCCCGAATACCACGGCGGCGATCGCGCCGCCCGCCCCGTGCCGGTCGCTGGCGACGGCGCCGAAGCCGCCGACGACGGTGAGCACCACACCGGGCACCACGTGGTGGATGTGCACCCCGCCCGCCCGGACGTTGCCGAACGGGCCTTTCCCGGCCCGGATCAGACGGACGATGATCCGGGTCACGACGAAGGTGACCACGAACGAGGTCAGGGCCAGCAGCAGCGGGAGCTTGCCCGGTTCCAGGATGTTCCGCTCCCACCAGTGCCCCATGTGCGCACTTTATCCCCGGCCCGCCGCCCGGGGCCCGGCGACAGCCCCGGTAGCCTGCGCCGATGCCCGAGACGCCCCCGCCCGACCCGCACAGCCCCCCAGGCCCGCTCGACGGGCCCCGCTTCGCCTTCGGCACCCTCACCGTGATCCCGGTCCGGGTGCGCCGGTGGGACCGGCCGGCCGCGCGGGCGGGCATGCTGTGCGCGCCGCTGACCGGGCCGGCGGTGGGTGTGAGCGCGGCCGGACTCGGGCTGCTGCTCCTGCTGCTGGGCGCGGGCCCGCTGCTCGCCGCCGTCGCCTCGGCCGCCGTACCGGCCGCGCTCACCCGGGGGCTGCATCTGGACGGGCTCGCGGACACCGCCGACGGGCTGGGCAGCGGCAAGCCCGCCGAACAGGCCCTCGCCGTCATGAAGCGGTCCGACATCGGGCCGTTCGGCGTGCTCACGCTCGTACTGACGCTGCTGGCCCAGGTCGCCGCCCTCGCGGAGCTGTACGGCGACTCGTGGGCGCGGGGCGCGCTCGGGGCGGTGGTGTCGGCGGTCGCGGCCCGGCTGGCGCTCACGCTGGCGGCGCGTACCGGGGTGCCGGCCGCCAGGCCGGAGGGGCTGGGGGCGGCGGTGGCCGGGGTGGTGCCGGTGCCGGGCGCGTGGGCGGTCGCGGCGGTGGTGACGCTGGCGGCCGGGGCGGGCGGGGCGCTGCTCGGGACGGGGGAGGCGCTGCGCGCGGCGGCGGCCGTACCGCTCAGCCTGGTGCCGGCCGAACTCCTGCTGCGCCGCTGCGTCTCCCGCTTCGGCGGGGTCACCGGGGACGTGTTCGGCGCCCTCGCGGAGACCGCGGCCACGGCCGCGCTGCTCGTGCTGTGCCTGGGAGGCACCGGCCCGCTGGGCGGCTGAGAGCGGCAACTGTTCGGTACTTGGGGCGACTTGTCCCACCTCCCTGACCGGGGCGCCCGGAGTGCCGGCGGCCCGCGTGGTCCTCGGGAATGAGCGAACGCACTTACGCGCGTAGTCTCGTGGCGGGTGTTCGCCGACAGGGAGTCGACCCACCCCTTGCGGCGGTCGCCCCTCGCGGACGACCGGCCCCAGCAAACGGCCCCAGCAAACCTCACATCGGAAGCGAGATCTCACCACCGTGACTGCTCTGACTCTCAAGCCCGCCGCGGCGCCCGGCCCGCGGGCCGACGCGATCGTGATCGGTGTCGCCAAGGCCGGCACGGGTCCCGTCGTGGCACCCGGCGCCGAGGCCGTGGACCAGGCGTACGACGGCGGGCTGGCCGGCGTCCTGAAGACCCTCGGTGCCTCGGGCGCCGAGGGCGAGCTGACCAAGCTGCCCGCCCCCGCCGGTCTCGGTACCCCGCTCGTGGTGGCGGTCGGCCTGGGCGCCGAGCCCGAGGCGGACGCCGGCTACGGCACCGAGGCGCTGCGCCGGGCCGCCGGTGTGGCCGCCCGCGGCCTCTCCGGCACCGGCAAGGCGTCCTTCGCGCTCCCCGTCGACGGTCCGGGCGCGCTGGCCGCGATCGCCGAGGGCGTGCTGCTCGGCGCGTACGCCTTCGACGCGTACAAGGAGAGCCCGAAGGACGACGAGGCGAAGAACGACAGCGGCCCGCTCGGCGAGGCCGTGCTGCTCGGCGGCGAGGAGGGCGAGGCCGGTCACCAGGCCGCCGTCGACCGCGCGACCGCGCTCGGCGAGGAGCTGAACCGCGCCCGCGACCTCGTCAACACCCCGCCGAACGACCTGGACCCCGAGGCGTTCGCCGCCGTCGCCCAGGCCGCCGCCGACGAGCACGGCCTCAGCATCGAGGTGCTGGACGAGCAGGCCCTGAAGGACGGCGGCTACGGCGGCATCCTCGGTGTCGGCGGTGGCTCGGCCTCCACCCCGCGCCTGGTGAAGCTGGCGTACACGCACCCGGAGGCCGAGAAGCACCTCGCCTACGTCGGCAAGGGCATCACCTACGACTCGGGCGGCATCTCGCTCAAGCCGGCCGGGCACAACGAGACGATGAAGTGCGACATGGCCGGTGCCGCCGCCGTGTTCGCCGCCGTCGTCGCGGCCGCCCGCCTCGGCCTGAAGGTCGACGTGACCGGCTGGCTGGCGCTCGCCGAGAACATGCCGTCCGGCTCCGCCACCCGCCCGGGTGATGTGCTGCGCATGTACAGCGGCAAGACCGTCGAGGTGCTCAACACCGACGCCGAGGGCCGGCTGGTCCTTGCCGACGCGCTGTGGGCGGCCTCGGCCGAGGAGCCGGACGCGATCGTGGACGTGGCCACGCTCACCGGCGCGATGGTGCTGGCCCTGGGCAGCCGGACCTTCGGCGTCATGGCCAACGACGACGCGTTCCGCACCGCCGTGCACGAGGCGGCCGAGGAGACCGGCGAGCCGGCGTGGCAGATGCCGCTCCCCGAGCACCTGCGCAAGGGCATGGACTCCCCCGTCGCCGACATCGCCAACATGGGCGAGCGGATGGGCGGCGGCCTGGTCGCCGGCCTGTTCCTGCGCGAGTTCATCGGCGAGGGCATCACCTGGGCCCACCTGGACATCGCGGGCCCGGCCTTCAACGAGGGCGGCGCCTTCGGCTACACGCCCAAGGGCGGCACCGGCACGGCCGTGCGCACCCTGCTGCGGCTGGCCGAGCAGGCCGCCAACGGCGACCTCGGCTGAGTCGCACACGGCACCTGGAGGGAGGCGCGGACCGGGCCGGTCCGCGCCCCCTGGCACGGACGTGGGGCGTCTCACACCCGGGCCCGGCGTCCGCCGCACCCCCGACAGGTGCAAAGATGGAGCCCGGCAGGACAGGGCCCCCACCACAGGGCCGAAGCATCGAGCGGCCGGACACCAGCCGCCTGCCGGTCGTCGAAGACCGGCACAGGCGCACATGCATGGAGGACGTGACGTGGCGAACGACGCCAGCACCGTTTTCGACCTAGTGATCCTCGGCGGCGGCAGCGGTGGTTACGCCGCGGCCCTGCGCGGAGCCCAGCTGGGCCTGGACGTCGCCCTGATCGAGAAGGACAAGGTCGGCGGCACCTGCCTGCACAAGGGGTGCATCCCCACCAAGGCCCTGCTGCACGCGGGCGAGATCGCCGACCAGGCCCGCGAGAGCGAGCAGTTCGGTGTCAAGGCGACCTTCGAGGGCATCGACGTACCGGCCGTCCAGAAGTACAAGGACGACGTGATCTCGGGCCTGTACAAGGGCCTCCAGGGTCTGATCGCCTCCCGCAAGGTGACGTACATCGAGGGCGAGGGCCGGCTGTCCTCCCCCACGTCGGTGGACGTCGGCGGCCAGCGCGTCGAGGGCCGGCACGTCCTGCTGGCGACCGGCTCCGTGCCGAAGTCGCTGCCGGGCCTGGAGATCGACGGCGACCGGATCATCTCCTCCGACCACGCCCTCGTCCTGGACCGCGTGCCCAAGTCCGCGATCGTCCTCGGCGGCGGTGTCATCGGCGTCGAGTTCGCCTCGGCGTGGAAGTCCTTCGGCTCGGACATCACCGTCATCGAGGGCCTGAAGCACCTGGTGCCGGTCGAGGACGAGAACTCCTCCAAGCTGCTGGAGCGCGCCTTCCGCAAGCGCGGGATCAAGTTCAACCTCGGCACCTTCTTCGAGAAGGCCGAGTACACCCAGGACGGCGTCAAGGTCACCCTGGCCGACGGCAAGGAGTTCGAGGCCGAGATCCTCCTCGTCGCCGTGGGCCGCGGCCCGGTGTCCCAGAACCTCGGTTACGAGGAGCAGGGCGTCACCATCGACCGCGGCTACGTCCTGGTCGACGAGTACATGCGGACCAACGTGCCGACCGTCTCGGCCGTCGGTGACCTCGTCCCGACCCTCCAGCTCGCCCACGTCGGCTTCGCCGAGGGCATCCTGGTCGCCGAGCGGCTGGCCGGCCTGAAGGCCGTCCCGATCGACTATGACGGCGTGCCGCGGGTGACGTACTGCCACCCGGAGGTCGCCTCCGTCGGCATCACCGAGGCCAAGGCCAAGGAGATCTACGGCGCGGACAAGGTCGTCGCCCTGAAGTACAGCCTGGCGGGCAACGGCAAGAGCAAGATCCTGAAGACCGCCGGCGAGATCAAGCTCGTCCAGGTCAAGGACGGTGCCGTGGTCGGTGTCCACATGGTCGGCGACCGTATGGGCGAGCAGGTCGGCGAGGCTCAGCTGATCTACAACTGGGAGGCGCTGCCCGCCGAGGTGGCCCAGCTCATCCACGCCCACCCGACGCAGAACGAGGCGCTCGGCGAGGCGCACCTGGCGCTGGCCGGAAAGCCGCTGCACGCCCACGACTGAGCCTTCGGCCCCCCGGGCGCGACGACACAGACTTCCGCAATTCCTAAGGAGCAACAGAAACCATGGCGGTTTCCGTAACCCCTCCGGCGCTCGGTGAGAGCGTCACCGAGGGCACTGTCACCCGCTGGCTGAAGGCCGAGGGCGAGCGCGTCGAGGCCGACGAGCCGCTGCTGGAGGTGTCGACCGACAAGGTCGACACCGAGATCCCCTCGCCCGTCTCCGGCACGCTGGCTTCGATCAAGGTCGCCGAGGACGAGACCGTCGAGGTCGGCGCCGAGCTGGCCCTGATCGACGACGGCTCCGGCGCCCCCGCCGAGGCCCCTGCCCCGGCCGCCGAGGAGGCTCCCGCCGCCGAGGCTCCGGCCCCGGCCGCCGAGGAGGCCCCGCAGGCCGCCCCGTCCACCGAGCAGGAGGCGCCCGCCCCGGCGCCGACCGCTGAGGCCGCCGCCGGCGGCGGGTCCGCCGAGGGCACCGACGTGGTCCTGCCCGCGCTGGGCGAGTCGGTCACCGAGGGCACCGTCACCCGCTGGCTGAAGTCGGTGGGCGACTCCGTCGAGGCCGACGAGCCGCTGCTCGAGGTCTCCACGGACAAGGTCGACACCGAGATCCCGGCGCCCACCTCGGGCACCCTGCTGGAGATCGTGGTCGGCGAGGACGAGACCGCCGAGGTCGGCGCCAAGCTCGCCGTCATCGGCGTGGCGGGTGCCGCCCCGGCCGCCGCTCCCGAGGCCCCGAAGGCGCCTGCCGCCGAGGCCCCGGCCGCCCCGGCTCCGGCCGCCCCCGCCGCCCCGGCCCCGCAGGCTCCGGCCCCGCAGGCCCCGTCGGCTCCCGCCCCGCAGCAGCAGACCACCCCGGCTCCCGAGCCGGCCCCGTCCGCTCCGGCTCCGGCGCCCGCCCCGGCGCCGGCTCCGGCCGCCCCGGCGACCGCGCCCAGCGCGCCGGCCGCCGCCCAGGCGACCGACGAGGGCGCCTACGTGACCCCGCTGGTGCGCAAGCTCGCCGCCGAGAACGGTGTTTTAATTTTATATGTGATGGGGACCGGGTTGTGTTGAGGATTGTTGATGTAGGTGG
>NZ_JBHXLV010000101.1:0-22976 GCF_042721685.1 Streptomyces sp. NPDC058459
CGCGGGGGCGGGCGCGCCCGGCGCGCGGTGCGGACGTCACCTCTCTTCCTGTTCCTCCTCTTCCTCCTCTTCCTCTTCGTCCTCGAAGTCGCCTTCTTCGCCGGGGGCGTCGTCGTCGGAGTCCTCGTACTCGTCCGCGTACTCCTCGCCGTCCTCGTACTCCTCCTCGTCGCCCTCCTCGCCCTCTTGACCTTCCTCGCTCTCTTCGCCCTCTTCGCCCTCCTGCTCGGCTTCGGCCTCTTCCTCCTCCAGGGCCTCCTCGTGGGAGCGGACCACCTCGCCGTCGCGGATCTCGCCGCGCCAGCCCTCGACCTCGTCGGGGTCGGCGAAGCTGACGTAGCGCTGGAAGTTCTTGAAGTCCAGGCGGAGCCTGCGCCCCTGCGCGCGCCAGATGTTGCCGGTCTTCTCGAAGAAGCCGGACGGGGAGTACTCGACGACGAGGACGACGCGGGTCAGCGTGGGGCCGAGTTCGTGGAACGTCACGCAGCCGCGCGTGGTGCCCTTGGCGCCCTCGGAGGTCCAGACGATCCGGTCGTCCGGGATCTGCGTCTGCGTGGTCGCCTTGTAACTGCGCTTGGAGGGGCCGACCTTCAGCTTCCAGTCGCTGGTGACCTCGTCGCTCTGGGAGACGCTCTGCACGCCCTTGGTGAACCCGCTGAAATCGTCGTACTGCGTCCAGTGGTCGTACGTCTCGCGCAGCGGCAGGCCGATGTCCAGCACCTCGATGATGTTCATCACCTTGGCGCGGCCGGACTTCCCCTTGCTCTTGCCGAACAGGCTCTTGGCCCCTTCGACCACCTTGTCCTTGACGTCCCCGGCCTTCTGGGCCACGAGCGCCTTCAGCGGTGACTCGCCCCCGAGGATGCGGCTGCCGACGCCGGTGAGGAAACCGCCGCCCTTGCCGTCGGCCGACTGCAGGAGCTGCTGGGTCAGGCCGGTCAGTCTCTCCCCCGTCTTCTCGACGAGGTGTCCGGCCTGCGCCTCCAGGTATTCGACGAGTTCGTCGCGCAGCGTGTCCAGGCCGGAGCCGGCACCGTCCTTGCCGTCGCTCTTGACGTCAGCCTTGTCCGTGTCAGCCATGGCCTACCTCCGACGCCCGGTGGTCTTCTTGGCGGCCGACTTCTTCGCCGGCGCCTTCCTGGCGGGAGCCTTCTTCGCGGCCGGCTCCTTCTCGGCGGCCTTCTTGGCGGGAGCCTTCTTCGCCGCCGACTTCTTCGCCGGTGCGGACTTCTCGGCAGGAGCCTTCTTGGCGGCGGGCCGACGGCGGGCCGGCTTCTCCGGCTCCTCCTCGGGCTCTTCCTCCTCCTCGGGCTCTTCCTCTTCCTCGGGCTCCTCGGGCTCTTCCTCCTCTTCAGGTTCCTCCTCTTCCTCTTCCTCGGGTTCCTCGGGTTCCTCGTGCTCCTCCGCTTCTCCCTCGAACTCCTCCTCTTCCTCTTCCCCCTCTTCCGGTTCCTCGGGTTCCTCCTCGTCCGGCTCCTCCTCGGCCCCTTCCTCGGCCTCGAAGTCCTCTTCTTCCTCGGGCTCCTCGGCCTCGTCCTCGTACTCCGCGCCCTCTTCCTCCTCGTTGTCCTCGGGCTCCTCGGGCTCCTCGCCCTCTCCGGGCTCCTCCGCCTCCTCTGCCTCCTCCGGCTCATCGGTCTTACGGCCGATGCGCTGGGTGCGCTCGCGGAGGGACTCGGCGAGGTCGCCGAGCCGGCGGTCGGCGGTGGCGGTGAAGGCCTTGCGGCCCGCTTTCAGCAGCTCGCCGCGTACCTGCTCGTTGAGTTGCTGGATGCCCGGCACATCGCCGAGCTTGCCGAGGCCCTCGGTGACCAGTGCCTGGGGGTTGAGTCCGGTGCGGCGGCCGGCGAGATAGGTCGCCAGGGCGAAGGCGAGACGTCCCTTCTTCGTCCGTCCGAGTACGTAGCCACCGGCGACGGCGGCGGCGAGAGCGACCTTGGTCGTGTCATTCATGAACCGGTTCCCTTCGGAAAGGGTCAGGAAAGAGACGGGAGTTCCGACCCGGCCCGCGATCGAGGAAGAAGGGATCGCACGCACCGTGCCGTGCCGGGCTCCGAGCGAGCCGCATGCGCGGTCCGAGCGCGGCCCACGGGGAGCCGGTCGACGCCGATGCGACCTATAACCCTATATGCTGAAATTGTATGTTCATGCGTGGAATCTGGCGCCCGCTCCGCACAGCGGAGAGACCGCTTCGACCACCGGAGAGATCATGGCCGCAGCAGAAGAGCCCGCCAGGCGGCGACCGAGCGGCAGCCGCAGCACCGGCCGGCGTCCGGCCGGTGAAACGCGCCGCCGCCCCGCCAGGGGCCCTGCCTGGGCGATGCGGACCGCCGCCGAGCAACTGACAGAGCTGCTCGGCCGGCCCCCGGAATCGGTCTCGGCGCTGAAACCGACGGACGACGGTTGGGAGGCCGACGTAGAGGTGCTCGAACTGGAAAGAGTGCCCGAGACGACCAGCGTGATGGCGACCTATCGCGTCACCCTCGACAAGGAGGGCGACCTCGTGTCCTACGAGCGCACGCGCCGCTACACCCGGGGGCAGATCGACCGGCGCGGCTGAGATCCGCCGGTGAAGGGAGGCACCATGACCGTGGTGCCGCAAGGCGGAGGCAACGTCACCCGCGGCGGTGGCGGCGGCAGCCTCTACGACGTCCTGGAACTCATCCTGGACCGCGGACTGGTGATCGACATCTTCGTCCGCGTGTCACTGGTGGGCATCGAGATACTGAAGATCGACGCCCGGATCGTCGTCGCCAGTGTCGACACGTATCTGCGGTTCGCGGAGGCGTGCAACCGGCTTGACCTGGAGGCCGGGCGCAAGGCGCCGGCCCAGCTCACCGACATCGTCGGCGACACCGTGGAGAGCGGCGCCAAGGGCAAGTCCAAGGGCGCTCTGAGCGGGGCCGCCGAAGCGGTCACCGACTCCCTCAAGGCCGTCACCGGCGGTGACCGCGACGAGGAGGCCGATGAAGAGGGGGAAGAGGAGGAGCGGGAGCCCGTGCGGAAGCGGCGGCCGGTCAAGCGCGCCTCCGGGCGGACCTCGACCCGCGAGAGGGAATGAGCCATGGGCGTCTACGTCTACTCCGTCACCGACAAGCAGCATCCGCTGCGCCTCGACGACCTGCGCGGCGTCGGCGCGTCCCCCGGTCCGCTGCGGGCCGTGACCGCCGGTTCGCTGTGCGCGGTGGTCAGCGACGCGCCTGAGGATCTGCGCCCCAAGCGCCGCGACGTCGGCGCGCACCAGGAGGTGCAGGAGCGGCTCATGGCCGACGGCACGGTACTGCCCCTGCGGTTCGGGCTCGTGGCGGCGAGCGACGACGAGGTGCGGGCCGCCCTGGAGGAGCGGGCCGACGAATACACGGACCGGCTCCGGGAGCTGGAGGGCTGCACCGAGTACCACCTCAAGGTGGCGCAGGACGAGGACTCCCTGCTCCGGCTGATCCTCGCCGAGTCGCCCCCGGCGCGGCAGCTCAACGACGAGATCCGGGGCGGCACGGCGGACCCCGCCGCGGCCGTGCGGCTCGGCGAGCTGGTGGCCCAGGAGGTACAGGCGCGTCAGGAGGCACTGGCCGCCGGGGTGGTCGAGGCACTGCGCCCGTTCGCACGCGACCTGGACTCCTCCCAGCCGACCGGGTCGGACTTCCTCAGCGTGTCGTTCCTGGTGGCCGACGATCAGGAAGAAGCCTTCCTGACGACGGAGTTGAGTGTCGCCCATCAGCTGGGCGAGGGCCTCGACTTCCGGCTGAACGGCCCGCTGCCGCCCTACAGCTTCGTCTGAGAAGTGTGATGCGCGATGGGCCTGTTCACCCAGATCCTCACCCTCCCCCTGGCGCCGGTGCGCGGGGTCGGCTGGGTGATGGAACGCGTCCTGGAGGCGGCCGAGGACGAGTACTACGACCCGGCACCCGTCAAGAGCGAACTCGCCGCGCTGGAGCAGCAGTTGCTGGCCGGGGAGATCGACGAGAAGACATTCGACCGGCGCGAGGACGAACTGCTCGACCGGCTGGAGGAGATACGGAACTTCCGGAACGGACAGCCCTGATCCGGCACGCACCGACCCGGCACGCACCAGGAAACACGAGGCCATCATCGTGAGCGAACCACTGGGCAACCGCCTCGGCTCATCCCCCTCGCGGGCGGCTCAGCCGTACGGGCAGGGCTCGTCCGCCAACCTCGCCGACATCCTCGAACGCGTCCTGGACAAGGGCATCGTGATCGCGGGCGACATCCAGATCAACCTGCTCGACATCGAACTGCTGACCATCAAACTCCGGCTGCTGGTGGCCTCCGTCGACAAGGCGAAGGAGATGGGCATCGACTGGTGGGAGCACGACCCCTCGCTGTCCTCGCGGGCCAGGAACGAACACTCTCTCGCCGAGGAGAACGCCCGCCTGCGCGCCGAACTGACCGCGCTCAGACAGCCGGAGGAGCTACTCGAGGCCGAGCCGGAGCTGGTGGAGGAGGAGGAAGAAGAGGAACAAGAGGAACAAGAGGAAGCGGAGCCCGAGGAAGAGGTGGAGGAGGCCGAGGTGGAGGAGGAGGAGCCGGAACCGGAGCCGAGTCCGCGCCCCGCCCGTCGCCGGAAGCGGACCCGCGATGAGTGACCTGATGACCTATGTCTACGGCGTGACCCACGCCGACGCCATCCTGCCGGACCGGGTCGCCGCGCTGGAGGGCGTGGTCGGCGCCCCCGTGCACCTGGTGCCCGGCGGTGACGGCCTGACGCTGGTGGCGAGTCCGGTGCCGGCGGAGGACTTCCGCGAGGAGGCGCTGCGCCGCCGGCTGGAGGACCTGGACTGGCTGACGGCGGTGGCCCGTGCCCACCACGGGGTGGTGGAGGCGGTCGCCGCGCACACCACCGTGCTGCCGCTGCGCCTGGCCACGGTGTACCTCGATGACGCACGGGCCCGCGAAGTGCTGGACACCGGGCGGAAGTTCTTCGCGGATCGGCTGACGCATCTCTCGGGGCACGTCGAGTGGGGCGTGAAGGTCTACGTGGACCCCTCGGCCGCCCCCGGGACGCCTGCCGTCCCCGCCGAGATGGAGTTGAGCCCCGGACGCTCGTATCTGCGCGGCCGCAGGCAGCAGCAGCGCGTGCGGGACACCGTCCATCAGGCGGCGCAGCGGGCGGCGGAGGGCATCGAGGCGGCGGGGCGCGCGCACGCCACCGAGCGGGCCCGGCACCGGGTGCAGCAGGGGACGCTCGCCGAGGCGGCGGGCGAGAACGTGGTCAACGACGCCTATCTGGTGCCGCTGGAGCGCGGCGAGGCGTTCCGGGCCGAGGTGGCGCGGGCGGCCGACGGGCTGGCGGGGGTGCGGGTCGAGATCACCGGGCCGTGGGCGCCGTACTCCTTCGCGATGGCGCCCGAGGAGACCGAAGCATGACGACGCCGGACCGGCAGGCGGCAACCGAGCCGCTGGCGCAGCGGCAGGTGGCGCTCATCGACCTCCTGGACCGCCTGCTGAGCGGCGGGGTCGTGCTCACCGGCGACGTGGTGCTCTCCATCGCCGGCATCGACCTGGTACGGGTCTCGCTGCGGGCGCTGATCGTGTCCATCAGCGCGGAGGTACCCTCCCCGTTCGCCGAGCCGAGGGCGACAGCGCGGCGGGGTGAGCATGACGGCTGACGAGGAGCGGGACGGTCCGGACCGGCGCAGGGCGGAGGTGGCCGCGGCCGCCGAGCGGGCGTTCCGGCTGCTGCCCGCCGCGCCCGGCGATCTGGCCTCTTCCGGCGAGCGGGCGTCCGTACCGGCGCGCCGGATCACCGCCGACCCCGACACGGTGGAGCGGGACCTGATGAAGCTGGTCCTTACCCTTGTCGAGCTGCTGCGTCAGCTGATGGAGCGGCAGGCGCTGAACCGGGTCGACGAGGGCGATCTGACCGAGGAGGAGGAAGAGCGCCTGGGGGCGACCCTGATGCTCCTGCACGACCGGATGACGGGGCTGTGCGCCCGGTACGGCCTCACGATGGAGGATCTCAACCTCGACCTGGGTCCGCTGGGCACGCTGCTGCCGCCCCCGGAGTGAGGGCGGCAGCGGCGGCGGGGGTCACTCGTGCCAGTGGGTGGGCCTGGTGCCGGGCGGCGGACTGACCGGTTCCAGCCGGACCACGAACCCCTTGGAGGTGGGCTGGTTGCTGATCTCGGCGACGCTGTCGAGCGGGATCAGCGGCTGCACCTCCGGGTAGTACGCGGCGGCGCACCCCCGGCTGGTGGGGTAGGGGATGACCTCGAAGCCCTCCACCCGGCGGTCGACATCGTCCTGCCAGACACCGATGATGTCCACGAACTGCCCCCGGATCAGCCCGAGATCGACCATGTCCTCGGGGTTGATCATGATGATGTCGCGGCGTCCGTGGATACCGCGGTAGCGGTCGTTGTTGGTGTACGGGATGGTGTTCCACTGATCGTGCGAGCGCATGCTCTGCAGGACGAGGTGGCCGGGCGGCGCCGCGGACATGGCCCAGTCGTTGACGGTGAACATGGCCTTGCCGGTGGCGGTGGCGTAGACGCCCTCGTTCACCGGGTTCGGCAGCTTGATGCCGCCCGGCCGGGAGACCCGCCGGTTGAAGTCGTGGAAGCCGGGGATGATCCGGGCCACCCGGTCGCGGATGTTGCCGTAGTCGGCCTCGAAGTCGAGCCAGGGGATGTCAACGGTGTCGCCGAGGGTCCGCTCGGCCAGCCGGCACAGGATGGCCACCTCGCTGAGCAGCAGCCGGGAGGCGGGGCGGAGCTTGCCGTAGGAGGTGTGCACCTCGCTGGAGGTGTTCTCCACGGTGACGAACTGCACGCCGCCCGCCTGGATGTCGATCTCGGTGCGGCCGAGGCAGGGCAGGATCAGCGCGGTCTCGCCGGTGACGGTGTGCGCCTTGCTGAGCTTGGTGGAGATCTGCGCGGTGACCTTGCAGCGGCGCATGGCGGCGTCGGTGACGTGGGTGTCGGGGGCGGCGCGTACGAAGTTGCCCGCCAGCGACAGGAACACCCTGACCTTGCCCTCGGCCATCGCCTGGACCGCCTTCACCGCGTCGTGGCCGTGGTGGCGGGGCGGGTCGAAACGGAACTCGGACTTGAGCGCGTCCAGGAACTCGTCGGGCATCCGCTCCCACACACCCATGGTGCGGTCGCCCTGGACGTTGCTGTGTCCGCGCACGGGGCTGGCGCCGCAGCCGACCCGGCCCAGGTTGCCGCGCAGCATCAGGAAGTTGACGATCTCACGGACGGTCGGCACGCCGTGCCGCTGCTGGGTGACGCCCATCGCCCAGCAGACGATGGCGCTCCTGGCACGCATGACGTGGTCGTGGGCCTCCTCGATCTGCTCCCGGGTGAGCTGGGTGGCGGTAAGGATGTCGTCCCAGGAGATGCCGCGGGCGTGCGCGGCGAACTCCTCGAAGCCGGAGGTGTGGTCGGCGATGAAGTCGTGGTCGAGCACGGTGCCGGGCGCGGCGTCCTCGGCCTCCAGCAGCAGCTTGTTGAGGCCCTGGAACAGAGCCAGGTCGCCACCGCTGCGGATGTGCAGGAAGAGGTCGGAGATCCTGACGCCGTCGCCGATCACACCCCGGACCTCCTGGGGGTTCTTGAACCGCATCAGGCCGGCCTCGGGCAGCGTGTTCACCGCGATGATCGTGCCGCCGTTGTGCTTGCACTCCTCCAGCGCGGACAGTTGCCGTGGGTGGTTGGTCGCCGGGTTCTGCCCGACGAGGAAGACCAGGTCGGACTGGTGGATGTCGTCCAGCGAGACGGTGCCCTTGCCGGTGCCGAGCGTCTCGTGCAGGCCGAAGCCGCTGGTCTCGTGGCACAGGTTGCTGCAGTCGGGCAGGTTGTTGGTGCCGAGGGCGCGGGCGAAGAGCTGGAGCACGAACGCCGATTCGTTGCTGGCCCGGCCGGAGGTGTAGAAGCACGCCTCGTCCGGTGAGTCCAGGGACTTCAGCTCGCCGGCGAGCAGGTCGAGCGCGCCGGCCCAGCTGATCGGCTCGTAGTGGTCCGAGTCGGCCCGCTTGATCATCGGCTCGGTGAGCCGGCCCTGCTGGTTGAGCCAGAGGTCGGACTGCTCGGCGAGCCAGGAGACGGGGTGGGCGCGGAAGAAGTCACGGGTGATCCGGCGCCCGGTGGCCTCGTCGTTGATGTGCTTGGCACCGTTCTCGCAGTACTCGTTCAGGTGCCGGTGGCCCGGTGCCGGGTCGGCCCAGGCGCAGCCGGGACAGTCGATGCCGCCGACCTGGTTCATGGTGAGCAGCGTCGTCGCCGTGGTGCGCGGCGACGCCTCGTCGAGGGAGTACTCCAGAGCGTGCGTCACCGCCGGGACGCCCGCCGCCCACTTCTTCGGCGGGCTGACGGTCAGCGGCTCGTCCGGCTCGTGCTTCGGCGCCTTCTTCATGACACATGCCTCTCGCTCTGTCCTGCGGAACGCGGAGGGGGAGCCGCTCGGCCGTCCGGCGCCGCGTCCAGGCTCAGGGGGTCAGCCGACGGGCCACTTGGGGACGCGGCTCCTGGGCGGGTCCGGCTCGGCGTGCGAGACCCGGCCGTGGTGGATGGAGCCCCGCCAGGCACCGCCGGCGTCGCCGAGGCCCTCGATGAACTCCTTGAAGTTCTCCAGCGACTCGCGGACGAGCCGGTCCGCCCGGCCCGCCGAGCCCGGCAGCCGGCCGCTGAGCCCGCGCGGCTCGATGTGCATCCTGACCGTGATCACGGTGCGGTCCGGCGCGGCCTCGCGGAAGGACACGTCGCCCCACAGCCAGGGGTCGCGTCCCACGGTTCGCCAGGCGATCAGCGAGTCCGGTTCCTGCTCCACCGTCTCGGCCATGAACTCCTTGCTGAGCAGCCCCGCCCGCACCGTCCACCGGGTCATCGCGGGACCGACCTGGTCCACGTGCTGCACGGCGGTCATGATCCGGGGAAAGCTCTTGAACTGGGTCCACTGGTCGTACGCGGTGCGTACGGGTACTCGGACCTCGACCGACTCTTCGACACTGCTCATGGTCCACCTGCTTCCAGGCACGGATGACTCAAGTCTTGCCGGACCACGCACCCGTCGCCATAGCGGGGAACAGGGCCCCCGAAGCCGCATTTGCGAGCTTTCGGGCGAGGGGCGGGATGATGAAGTTCAAGGACGACACCCCGTCCGAGGCCTGTCCGCGCTGGTCACAGGCGGTTCTCACGGTCCCGGCCCGCTGACGGCCGTACTGTCGTCGGCTCGCGGATGCGAGGTGACGACGCTCGCGTGGGATTCCGAGGAATCGGCCCGTCGACCGGCACCCGCAGCGTCCGTGCTCACGGCTTCCGCCAGGTGAGCGAGTAGCGGCGCAGCACGTGCCGCCGGTAGCGCACCCCGGGCAGCAGCAGCCGTGCCGTGGCCCGTACCTCGCCGTAGCTCATCTCCGGCTTCGCCACCGGCATGCCCTCAGGGACGCTCGCCCGCCGCACCGCCTTGGTGACCCGCATGACGGGCGCCGCAGCGACGAGCGCCGCCCACTCGGCCACGCTCTTCTCCCGCGCGAGCCCCACGATCACCAAGGTGCCGCCGGGGCGCAGCAGTTCCCGCATCCGGAGCAGGGCCGCGGTGAAGTCCATGTGGTGCACGGTGGTCACCGAGCAGATGAAGTCGTAACCCCCGGCGGGCAGGTCCGAGGCCAGGAAGTCGGCCTGCACGAACCGCACGTGGTCCGGTCCCCGTTGCCGCGCGCGGGCGATCATCTCCGGCGACCTGTCGAGACCGGTGACACGCCGGACGCGGCCGGCGAGCTTGCGGGCGAGCAGCCCGTCCCCGCAGCCGACGTCCAGCGCCTCCCCGCACCCCTCGGGTACGAGGCGCAGGATGCCGGGGTGGCGGGCGATGTTGGTGTTCCAGTACGGGTCCGGGGTGCGCATGCCGGCATCGTAGGGACCGGAGCGGTCGCGCCGGGGCGACTCCCGGGATCGGGCGCCGGCGCGGGCAGGACTACGTCCCCTCGCGCAGCGTCCGCTCCAGGGCCGCGAGCCCCTCCGTGTAGATGCCGTGGAACAGGCTGACCGCCTCCTCCTCGGTGACGCCGGCCGGGGTGAAGGTGCCGGACCACTCGACGCGGGCGGTGCCGGGGTCGGGGAGGTCGCGCACGGTCAGGGTGGAGAGGTAGCCGGTGACCGGGAAGGGGGCCCGCAGGATGGTGTAGGTGTAGCTGCGGGCCTCCTCGTCGAAGGCGGTCAGGCGTTCCACGACGACCTCGCCCTCGGCGTTGGTGAGCGTACGGACGCGGCCGCCCTCGGAGAGGGTGCTGCCGGGGATGGAGGGGAGCCAGTCGGTCAGCGAGCCGAAGCCGCCGATGAGTTGCCAGACGTGCTCGGGGGTGTGGGGGACGTCGAGGTAGGTGCTCGTGCCGGCCATGGTGCTCCTCCTGGCAGGGGTTCGCAGACGGTGGCGTCGCTTTCCGTGCGACCGTGCCCGGCACCCGCGACCAGGACGAGGTCAGTATCTGAGCAGGGCCGCCACTCCGCCGGCCTCGGCGAGGGTGCCGTCGGGGACGAACAGGATCTGGCTGTCGGCGTCGATGGCCCGGTCCACGAGTTGCTCGATGATGTCGGTGGTCACGCCGCGGGTGTGCGGCGGCGGCTCGACGTCCGGCCTGGGGTCGGGCAGCGTGACCGGTTCGGGCACCTCGGCCAGTTCCAGCACCCGGCCGTCCTCGGTGATCCGGCCCGCGATGTCGAGCCCCTCCTCCACCAGCAGCCGTGCCACCCGCTTGTCCGCGACGGCCGTCCAGACCTCCGGCGGCCCGCCCGCGTACTTGCCGAGCCCGCGCGCCTCGCCCAGTGCGTCGACGGCCTCCGCGACCTGCTTCTCACGGAACTCGCCGAGGACCGGCTCCAGCCGCTTCATCAGATCCTTCGCCCGGTCCTTGTCCATCCCGGTCAGCGGCAGGGTGCCCGCGATCATGCTGCCGTGCGTAGTGACGGCCTTGAACGCCGCGAGGGTCTTGTCGCCGCCGATGACGAACAGCGGCAGGCCGCCGTCGTGCTCCTCGACGGCATCGCCGAGACGCTTGTCGACCATGCGCAGATACTGCTCGACCCGCGCCTTGTGCCCCTCGTACGGCGCGGAGTGCGGGATCGCGCCGGGCAGCGCGTCCTCCGGCGACGGGATCTCCGGCGCGCACGGGAAACCGTGGTGCTCCACCTCGTCCAGGCGCTTCACGGAGCCGTGGTAGAGGCGGCACATCTCCTGGTCGAGGACGAGCACGAGGAACGGGCGGGACCGCTGCTCGGCGGCTTCCAGATACCGCGTCAGGAACTGGTCGGCGAACTCCACGCGCGGGCGCACCGGCGCGAGGGAGGTCATCTGCCAGACCTGGACCGGCTCGTCGGCGGCCACGTAGACCACCATCGCGTCGTCGGGGTGGAAGGGGTCGGCCACCTGCTCGATCACCGAGGTGTCCAGCATGTGGTCCCGCAGTTCCAGCCGGGTCTCCCGCGAGACGTCCGGGTCGTCCGCGAGCCGGCGCCTGGCCGCGGTGACCAGGTCACGCAGGAGGATGCGGTCCTTCTCGCTGAAGGGGAAGTCCGGGTCGGTCGGCATCACCAGAGTGATGGCGGGGTACGACCTCGGTTCGCTCAGAGCGGCACGGATCTCAGGAGTCAGCTCAGAGGTATGCACCAAGTCAGCCTCGCACCGCGCCCACGCGCCCGCACCTCGAACGGGGGCCCGGCCCGGTCGCCCGAATAGCGGAGCGGACATACCATAAAACGTGACGAAGCGGGCGCCGTCGTGCG
Source organism: Streptomyces sp. NPDC058459 (assembly GCF_042721685.1). Taxonomy (NCBI): domain Bacteria; kingdom Bacillati; phylum Actinomycetota; class Actinomycetes; order Kitasatosporales; family Streptomycetaceae; genus Streptomyces; species Streptomyces sp. NPDC058459. The sequence goes on from NZ_JBHXLV010000101.1 coordinate 11,739, forward strand.
GTGACCGGATCTTCCTGGACGCATCTCCCGGGACACGCGGACCTGATGCGAGCAAGGAGTCAAGTCATGCGTAAGAACTCGCCGGTGAAGGGGCATCACGGCCTGGGGGCGCGAGGGCAGGGCAAGCAGCTCTACTACCACACGCAGATCCCCGAGGCCGCCGCCCGGCAGGCGAAGGACCGGCAGCCGGACCGGCGTCAGCAGCAGGAGCGGAAGCAGTCCGACGGCCGCTGGACCTGACGCTCACCCCTGACGCGGGCGGAACTTCGGGACCCGTACGGTGATCTTCGTGCCGGCACCCACGCCGGTCTCGATGACCAGACCGTACGGGTCCCCGTACACCTGGCGCAGCCTGCGGTCGACGTTGCTCAGGCCGATGCCGGTGTCCGGTCCGGCGGTGCCGCGCAGCAGGGCGCGTAGCCGGTCAGGTTCCATGCCGATACCGTCGTCCTCGATGACGACGCGGGCCTCCGTGCCCTCGTCCTCCGCGATGATCGTGATGCGGCCGCGCTCGGCGGACTCCGCCAGGCCGTGTTTGAGCGCGTTCTCCACGAGCGGTTGCAGACACAGGAACGGCAGGGTCACCGGCAGCACCTCGGGCGCGATCCGCAGGGTCACCGCGAGTCGGCGGCCGAAGCGGGCGCGGGCGAGTTCGAGGTACTGCTCGATGGAGCGCAGCTCTTCGGCCAGCGTGGTGAAGTCGCCGCCCCTGCGGAACGAGTAGCGAGTGAAGTCCGCGAATTCCAGCAGGAGTTCACGGGCGCGCTCGGGGTCGGTGCGCACGAACGAGGCGATGCTCGCCAGCGAGTTGTAGATGAAGTGCGGGGAGATCTGGGCGCGCAGGGCGCGGATCTCGGCCTCGATCACGCCGGAGCGGGCACGGTCCAGATCGACGAGTTCGAGCTGGACGGAGACCCAGCGGGCGACCTCCTCGGCGGCCCGGAGCAGCACCCCGGACCCGCCGTCACCGAATGCGGCGAGCACACCGGTGACCCGGCCGTCCACGGTCAGCGGGGCGAGCACCCCCTGCCGGACAGGACAGCCGGCGTGCGCACAGGCCAGTTCGACGCTCTGCGTACGTCCGCCGCGCACCACGGCGGGCAGCCGTTCGGTGATCTGGTCGCGGTGGTGGTCCCCCGCGCCGTCCCAGGCGAGCACGGTCTCCGCGTCGGTGAGGGCGAGCGCGCCGGTGCCGAGCAGCGGCCGCAGCCGCCGTGCCGCCTTGCGCGCGGTGTCCGGGGTGAGACCCGCGCGCAGCGGGGGCGCGGCCAGCGAGGCGGTGTGCAGGGTGTGGAACGTGGCCTGCTCCACGGGCGTGCCGGGCCCGGCCGGATTCGCCTGCTGACGACGCAGGGCGACATGCCCGAGCGCCGCCCCGAGCACGAACAGCGCCAGCCCCGCGACGGCCAGCAGCAGCACCCCGAGCACACTCAGCCCCGCCATCTCAACGCCCGTCCCTCCGGCAGATGCAGGCGCGCCATCGTGGCCGCCGTCCCGGGCGGGACGCGGCGCGGGGTGGCCAGCGAGACCAGCACCATCGCGGCGAAGCCGACCGGTACCGACCAGACGGCGGGCCACGCCAGCAGGGTGTGGGCCCAGCCGGAGCGGGCGCCGCCCGCGATGGTGGCGAGGACCGCGGCGAGCGCCGAGCCACCGCCGAGGCACAGCCCGGCGACGGCGCCGGGCGGGGTCAGTCCGCGCCACCAGATACCGAGGATCAGCAGCGGACAGAAGGAGGACGCGGACACGGCGAACGCCAGCCCCACCGCGTCGGCCACCGGCAGCCCGCCGACCACCGTCCCGGCGGCGGTGGGCACGGCGATGGCCGGTACGACGGCGAGCCGGAAGTGCCGCAGCCCCAGCGCCGGGAGCACGTCCTGCGCGAGCACCCCGGCGACGGACATGGTGAGCCCGGACGCGGTGGAGAGGAAGGCCGCGCAGGCGCCGCCCGCGACCAGCGCGCCCAGCAGATCACCGCCGACCCCGCCGACCAGCCGTTGCGGCAGCATGAGTACGGCGGCGTCGGTGTCGCCGGTGAGCAGCAGATCGGGCGCGTACAGCCGGGCCAGCGAGCCGTACAGGGGCATCAGCAGGTAGAACACGCCGAGCAGGCCGAGCACGATCACCGTGGTGCGGCGGGCGGCCCGGCCGTCGGGGTTGGTGTAGAAGCGGACGACGACATGGGGCAGGCCCATGGTGCCGAGGAAGGTGGCCAGGATCAGCCCGTACGTGGCGTACAGGCCGTGTTCCGCGCCGCTCGGGGCGAGCGAGGCGGAGCCCGTCTCCCGCTCGGGCAGCGGCACCTGGGCGCCGGGGGGAAAGCGGAGGCCGGTGTGGGCGCCGATGCGGTGGCGGCCCTCGGTGAGGGTGAGGGCGGCCCCGCTCAGCGGGTGGCCGTCGACACTGCCGGAGACGGTCACGCGCACCGGCTCGTGGACGGTGACGGTCACCGGCCGGTCGAGGCGGACCTCGGTGGCGCGGTGGAAGACGGGACGCTCGTCCCAGGCGGGCAGCGGGGCGCGGTCGGCGTGCCAGGCGGCGAGCAGGAACACCACGGGCACCAGCAGCGCGGTGAGTTTCAGCGAGTACTGGAACGCCTGGACGAAGGTGATGCTGCGCATGCCCCCGGCGGCGACGGCGGCGGTCACCACGGCGGCGACGACCAGTCCGCCGAGCCAGCCGGGCGCGCCGGTGAGCAGCCGGAGGGTGAGGCCGGCGCCGCGCAGCTGGGGCAGCAGGTAGAGCCAGCCCACGCCGACGACGAGCACCCCGGCGATCCGGCGCACGGCCCGCGACTCCAGCCGGGCCTCGGCGAAGTCGGGCAGCGTGTAGGCGCCGGAGCGGCGCAGCGGGGCGGCGACGAAGGCCAGCAGCACGAGGAACCCGGCGGTGTAGCCGATGGGGAACCAGAGCATGTCGACGCCCTGGGCCAGCAGCAGTCCGGCGATGCCGAGGAAGGAGGCCGCGGAGAGGTACTCCCCGCTCACCGCGAAGGCGTTGAGCCGGGGGGCGACGGTGCGGGAGGCCACGTAGAAGTCGGAGGTGGTCCGCGAGACGCGCAGGCCGAGCGCGCCGACGAGTGCCGTGGCGAGCACCACGGCGGACACCCCGGCCATTCCGTAGGTCTGGTTCAACGCCCTGTCACGTCATCCTCGTCGCGCTCCGCACGGCGGAGGTACCGGACGCCGGTGGCCAGCATGACGGGGTAGGGCGCGACGCCCAGCAGCAGCCAGGCGGCACCCTGACGGACGTCACCGGGCGGCAGGAGCCGGAACAGCACGGGAAGCAGCCCGAGGGGAAGGGCGAGCAGGGAGCACGCGACGAGGCCGCTCCGTATCTGACGGCGCATCAACTCACGTACAGCAGCGTCATCATGGGCGGAGGAGTCCGGACAGGCGGCCCGCGTACGACCGGTGGGGGCGCCGGTGACCACCTCCCGGCGCGGCGCGGGTCCCGTACCCATGACCCACCCCCCGAGGCACCGGTGATCACCTTGTCGCGGCGAGTGTACGCAGCGCTTCGGTGGTGAGACAGGGCCTCGGCGCGGTTCGGCACAGGGTCGTCACCGCCCGATCGGCTCAGCGGACACGGGCGGCGGTGCCGGTGGCGCGGCGGGCCAGCAGATCGCGCAGTTCACGGGCGTTGCGGCGGCTGACGGGGAGGACGCGGTCGCCGACCCGGACACTCAAGTTGCCGCCGTCCAGCCGTAGTTCCTCGATCCGGGCGAGCGCGACCAGATGGCTGCGGTGGATACGGACGAACCCGTGCGTCCGCCACTGCTCCTCCAGCGTCGACAGCGGTACGCGCACCAGGTGGCTGCCACGCCGGGTGTGCAGCCGGGCGTAATCGCCGTGCGCCTCGGCGTAGGCGATGTCGGCGACGGACACGAACCGGGTCACCCCGCCGAGTTCCACCGGGACCTGGCCGCCGGTGGGCGGGGCGGCCGGGTGGGCGCGGGGACCCCGGCCGGCGTGGGTCAGCTCGGCCACCCGGCGCACCGCCTCGGCGAACCGCTCCTCGCGCAGGGGCTTGAGGAGGTAGTCGACGGCCTTGAGGTCGAAGGCGCGGACGGCGAAGTCCTCGTGGGCGGTGACGAAGACGATGAGCGGCGGCGCGGCGAACCCGCCCAGCAGCCGGGCCAGTTCGAGACCGTCGAGGCCCGGCATGCTGATGTCGAGGAAGACGACGTCGACGGCCGCGGCGCCGCCCTCGACCGCGTGGCCGAGGGTGCGCAGGGCCTCGGTGGCCTCCAGCGCGGGGAGTACGGTGCCGACCCGGGGGTCCTGGCCGAGCAGGTACAGCAGCTCCGAGAGCGCGGGTTCCTCGTCGTCCACGGCGAGGACCCGCAACAGGCCCTCGCCGTGGCCGCCTTGTGCTTCGGTCTGTCCCGCCCGCCCCGCCCCGCTCATCCCCTGCGGCTCCTCTCGCCCGTGCCCGTGCCCGTGGGAGGAATCGTGAGCCCTGGGGCGGACGGCGTCCAGCACGACGCCGTGGTCGGTCCACCGGGACCGGTCAGGCCACCGTCACCGTCTCGTCGTCCTTGTCCGCGAACTGGGTCCGGTACAGCTCGGCGTACCGCCCCCGGGCCGCGAGGAGTTGGTCGTGGGTGCCGCGTTCCACGATCCGGCCTGCCTCCACGACGAGGATCTGGTCGGCGGCGCGGACGGTGGAGAGCCGGTGGGCGATGACCACGGCGGTACGGCCCTGCAGCGCCTCGGTCAGGGCCTCCTGGACGGCCGCCTCGGAGGTGTTGTCCAGGTGGGCGGTGGCCTCGTCGAGGATGACGACGCGCTGCCGGGCCAGCAGCAGCCGGGCGATGGTCATGCGCTGGCGTTCACCGCCGGAGAGCCGGTAGCCGCGCTCGCCGACGACCGTGTCGAGCCCGTCCGGCAGCGACCGTACGACCCCGTCCAGCCGGGCCCGGCCGAGCGCGGCCCACAGCTCCTCGTCGTCGGCGCCGGGGCGGGCGAGGAGCAGGTTGGCGCGGACGGTGTCGTGGAAGAGGTGGCCGTCCTGGGTGACCATGCCGACGGTGGCCCGCAGCGAGGCGGACTCAAGGTCCCGTACGTCGGTCCCGCCGACCCGCACCGCGCCGCTGTCGGTGTCGTACAGCCGGGGCAGCAGCTGGGCGATGGTGGACTTGCCGGCGCCGGAGGAACCGACCAGGGCGACGGTCTCGCCGGGGGCCGCCCGGAAGGAGACCCCGTGCAGCACCTCGGCGCCGCCGCGTACGTCGAGTGCGGCGACCTCTTCCAGGGAGGCGAGGGAGACCTTGTCGGCGGCCGGGTAGGCGAAGCGCACGTCGTCGAACTCGACGGCGACCGGGCCGTCCGGCACCGCGACCGCGTCCGGCTTCTCGGCGATGAGCGGCTCCAGGTCAAGCACCTCGAAGACCCGCTCGAAGCTGACCAGGGCGCTCATCACCTCGACCCGCGCCCCGGCGAGCGAGGTGAGCGGGGCGTAGAGCCGGGTGAGCAGCAGGGCGAGGGAGACGACAGCGCCCGCCTCCAGGGTGCCGCGCAGCGCGAACCAGCCGCCGAGGCCGTAGACGAGGGCGAGGGCGAGCGCGGAGACCAGGGTGAGGGCGGTGATGAACAGCGACTGGGCGGTGGCGGTGCGCACCCCGATGTCGCGGACATGGCGGGCGCGGGCGGCGAACTGGGCCGACTCCTCCTCCGGGCGGCCGAACAGCTTGACGAGGGTGGCGCCGGGCGCGGAGAAGCGTTCCGTCATCCGGGTGCCCATGGCCGCGTTCAGCTCGGCCGCCTCCCGCTGCATCCGGGCCATGCGGCGGCCCATCCGGCGGGCGGGCAGCACGAACACCGGGAGCAGCACCAGGGCGAGCAGGGTGATCTGCCAGGACAGGGTGAGCATCACCGCGAGGGTGAGCAGCAGGGTGACCACATTGGTGACCACCCCGGACAGGGTGGAGGCGAAGGCCCGCTGGGCGCCGATCACGTCGTTGTTGAGGCGGCTGACCAGGGCGCCGGTACGGGTGCGGGTGAAGAAGGCGACCGGCATCCGCTGGACGTGGTCGAAGACGGCGGTCCGCAGGTCGAGGATGAGCCCCTCGCCCAGAGTGGCCGACAGCCGCCGGACCAGGATGCCGAGTCCGGCCTCGGCGAGCGCGACCACCGCGATGAGCAGCGAGAGCCTGACCACCCGGCCGGAGTCGTGGCCCGCGACGATGGCGTCGACGACGCGTCCGGCGAGTACCGGGGTGGCGACGGCGAGCAGGGCGGTGACGATGCCCAGCAGGACGAACCGGGTGATGCCCGCGCGGTGCGGCCGGGCGAAGGCGGCGATACGGCGCAGGGTGGCGCGGGCGAGTGGCCGGCGCTGCGCCTGCGCGGTCATCACGCTGTGCAGCTGCGTCCAGGCGGTGGTTTCCATGCTCATGGGTCCAACGTAGGACCTCGAGTTTGCTTGACGTCAACGGTTCCGGGGGCCGCGTGCGGCACAGTGGCCCCTCCGGCAGCCCGGCGAGGAGGAGTCAGGCCGGTGCCGGGCGGCACGGGCGTTCGACGGGGCGTGGACTCCCGGCGGGAAGCACGCCTGTCCGTGCGTCTTCCGGCGGTGCGAACTGCCGTGCCGCATACGGCAGGATGAGCACACGTGCCCTTCGTCGCACCTCCGTACGGTGGGCACGGTCGCACTTCCCGGACAGCGAACAGGTGGCAACGTGACGCGACTTCACATCCGGCCGACGGCGGCGTCCTCGGGCAGCACGCCCCGGTGGAGGTGACCGGTGAACCGTGACGCGACCTTGGACGACCTGGTCCTCGCCGGAATCGCGCTGGCCGCCGGTCTGGTGCTGGCCTTCCTGTCCCGCACGATGCTGCGCTGGCTGGCCAAGCACGCCAAGCGGACGCGCTGGAGCGGTGACGACGTCATCGTGGACGCGCTGCGCACCGTCGTGCCGTGGGCCGCGACAGCGGGCGGGGCCGCCGCCGCCGCGGCTGTGCTGCCGCTGACCGGCACCGTGCAGAAGCACGTCGACCAGACGCTCCAGGTCTGGCTGATCTTCGTGGTGACCCTGTCCGCGGCCCGGGTGATCGCGGGCCTGGTGCAGAGCGTCACCCAGTCCCGGTCGGGTGTGGCCGGCTCGGCGACCATCTTCGTCAACATCACCCGCGTACTGGTCCTGGCCATCGGTTTCCTGGTGGTCCTGCAGACCCTCGGCATCTCGATCGCCCCGATGCTCACCGCCCTCGGGGTCGGTGGTCTGGCGGTCGCGCTGGCGCTCCAGGACACGCTGGCCAACCTGTTCGCGGGCGTCCACATCCTCGCCTCCAAGACCGTGCAGCCCGGTGACTACATCCGGCTGAGCAGCGGCGAGGAGGGGTACGTCGTCGACATCAACTGGCGTCAGACGACCGTGCGTCAGCTCTCCAACAACCTGGTGGTCATCCCCAACGGCCAGCTCGCCAAGACCAACATGACCAACTTCACCCGCCCCGAGCAGGAGTTGACGGTGCTGGTGCAGGCGGGGGTGAGCTACGACTCGGACCTGGAGCACGTCGAGAAGGTGACGGCCGAGGTGGTCGACGAGGTCATGACCGAGATCACCGGCGCGGTCCCGGAGCACGAGGCGGCGATCCGCTTCCACACCTTCGGCGACTCACGGATCGGGTTCACGGTCATTCTGGGCGTCGGCGAGTTCAGCGACCAGTTCCGGATCAAGCACGAGTTCATCAAGCGCCTGCACCGCCGCTACCGCGAGGAGGGCATCCGCATCCCGGCCCCCACCCGCACGGTCGCCCTGCAGCAGGGCTCGGTGCTGATACCGCACCAGCGCACGGCCGACGACGTGACGGCACCGTCCGAGCAGTGACGCCGGCGGCGCCCTCCCGGCTGGGGGGCGCCGCCCTTGTCAGTCCTGGGCCGGCGTGCTCCGTGACCAGCCCCGCCGCTCGCCCTCGTCGATGAGGTGCCGGCCCGCCGTCCACGGGGAGGCGGAGGCGTCCCCGATCACCGCCTTGCGGGCCCGGACATCGTCGGCGGTGACCCCGGGGGTGCGCCACGTGCCGCCGCGCGCCATCCAGTTGAGCAGGAGCGGCTGCAGCCGGTCCATCGCCTTGGCGAACCGGGCCTCGGGGGTGGCACGCTCCTCGAACTCGTCCCACAGCGCCCGCATCCGCCGGGCCTGATCGTCGGGGAGCAGGTGGAAGAGTTCGTCCGCCGCGGCCTCCTCCCGCTCCCGCTGGCCGGCGCCGCCCGCGCTGTCGTACAGCGGGGTGTCCCCGGCGTAGATCTCCACCAGGTCGTGCAGCAGCACCAGCTCGATGGTGCGGCCCACGTCGACGGGCTCGTCGGAGTGCTCGGCGAGGACCGCGACCATCATGGCGAGGTGCCACGAGTGCTCGGCGTCGTTCTCCCGGCGGTCCGCCGCCGCCAGGGGCGACTGACGCAGCACGGTCTTGAGCCGGTCCACCTCCACCAGGAAGGTCAGCTGGGCCCGCAGCCGCTCCTCGATGCCGTCGGGCAGGGGCGTCTCGTCCACGAGCAGGTGCCGGTTCTCATCACTCACCGACTCATCGTGGCACGCGCGGCCGGGGCGCGCGGCACCGGGCGGGGCTCGAAACAGTGTGACTTGCTCCGGTACACCGGGGCCCCTTCGCCCCGCCGCCTCCCGCCGAGCTGGACGCCCGGCTCGACTCGATCACCCGGCAGCCGTTCCGGGCCGGGTTCCGGCCGCACGGCCGGGACCGGGCGACCGCCGACCTGGAGGGCCCGGCCACCGTCCGCCGGCACGCGTACGACCCGATCGCCGGGCGGCTCGCCCCGGCGCAGCCGTACAAGGACGGCAAGCAGACCCTCTACCGCGGCGACCCCGCCTTCGTCGCCCACCTCGTCTTCGTCGCCCAGCACGCCACCGGCGGGAGATGACCGGCAAGGCGCGCCGAGCGGTCGGTTGCGGACCCCTGTCGAACCGGACCCGGTCACGAGATATCTTGATGTCGAGCAATGTTGCAGACGTGGAGCGGAGCACCCGGTGACTGACTCGACCATCATCTACACCTACACGGACGAAGCGCCGGCCCTGGCGACCCATTCGTTCCTGCCGGTGATCCAGGCGTACGCCGCGCAGGCCGGGGTCCCCGTGGAGACCCGCGACATCTCGCTGGCCGGGCGCATCATCGCCGTCTTCCCGGAGTACCTGAACGAGGACCAGCGCATCCCGGACGCGCTCGCCGAGCTGGGCGACCTGGCGAAGACACCGGCCGCGAACATCGTCAAGCTGCCGAACATCTCGGCCTCGATCCCCCAGCTCAAGGCCGCCGTCGCCGAACTGCGGGCCAAGGGCTACGCGCTGCCGGACTACTCCGAGGACCCGAAGACCGACGAGGAGCGCGAGGTCCGCGCCCGCTACGACAAGATCAAGGGTTCCGCCGTGAACCCGGTCCTGCGCGAGGGCAACTCCGACCGCCGCGCCCCCGCCTCGGTGAAGAAGTACGCGGGGACCCACCCGCACCGCATGGGCGCCTGGACTTCCGGGTCCAGGACCAGCGTGGCCACCATGGGTGAGAACGACTTCCGCTCCACCGAGAAGTCCACGGTGATCGCCGAGGACGGCACGCTCCGTATCGAGCTGGTCGCCGAGGACGGCACCACCACCGTGCTGCGCGAGTCCGTACCGGTCCGCAAGGACGAGGTCGTCGACGCCTCCGTGATGCACGTCGCCGAGCTGGAGCGGTTCCTCGCCGCGCAGGTCGCCCGCGCGAAGGAGGAGGGCGTCCTGTTCTCCGTGCACCTGAAGGCCACGATGATGAAGGTCTCCGACCCGATCGTCTTCGGCCACGTGGTGCGCGCCTTCTTCCCGAAGACCTTCGCGAAGTACGGCCAGACCCTGAAGTCGGCCGGCCTGTCCCCCAACGACGGCCTCGGCGGCATCTACAAGGGCCTGGAGAGCCTGCCGGAGGGTGCCGAGATCAAGGCCTCCTTCGACGCCGAGCTGGCCGAGGGCCCCGCGCTCGCCATGGTCGACTCCGACAAGGGCATCTCGAACCTGCACGTCCCCTCGGACGTCATCGTGGACGCCTCCATGCCCGCGATGATCCGCACCTCCGGCCACATGTGGGGCCCGGACGGCGAGGAGCACGACACCCTCGCGGTGATCCCGGACTCCTCCTACGCGGGTGTCTACCAGGCCGTGATCGAGGACTGCCGCGCCAACGGCGCCTACGACCCGGCCACCATGGGCACGGTCCCGAACGTCGGCCTGATGGCGCAGAAGGCCGAGGAGTACGGCTCGCACGACAAGACCTTCGAGGTCGCGTCCGCGGGCACCGTCCGCGTGGTCGACGCCGGCGGCAACGTGCTCATCGAGCAGCCGGTGGCCGAGGGCGACATCTTCCGCGCCTGCCAGACGAAGGACGACCCGATCCGCGACTGGGTCAAGCTGGCCGTCACCCGCGCCCGCGCCACCGGCGACCCGGCCGTGTTCTGGCTGGACGAGACCCGCGCGCACGACGCCAACCTGATCGCCAAGGTCAACCAGTACCTGCCGGAGCACGACACCGAGGGCCTGGACATCCGTGTCCTGCCGCCGGTCGAGGCCGCCAAGCTGTCGGTGGAGCGCATCCGGCGCGGTGAGAACACCATCTCGGTGACCGGCAACGTGCTGCGTGACTACCTGACCGACCTCTTCCCGATCCTGGAGCTGGGCACCAGCGCCAAGATGCTGTCGGTCGTCCCGCTGATGGCGGGCGGCGGCCTGTTCGAGACCGGCGCCGGCGGCTCCGCCCCGAAGCACGTCCAGCAGCTCGTGAAGGAGAACTACCTGCGCTGGGACTCCCTCGGTGAGTTCTTCGCCCTGGTCCCGGCCTTCGAGCAGTACGCCGAGACCACCGGCAACACCCGTGCCAAGGTCCTCGCCGACACCCTGGACCGCGCCACGGCGACCTTCCTCAACGAGGACAAGTCCCCGGCCCGCCGCGTCGGCGGCATCGACAACCGCGGCAGCCACTTCTTCCTCTCCCTGTACTGGGCGCGGGAGCTGGCCGGGCAGACCGACGACGCCAATCTCGCGAAGGCGTTCGCCCCGTTCGCCGAGTCCCTCGCCGCCGACGAGCAGCGCATCGTCGAAGAGCTGCTCGCCGTGCAGGGCTCCCCGGCCGACATCGGCGGCTACTACCAGCCGGAGAAGGCCAAGGCGGACGCGGTCATGCGCCCGTCGGCCACCTGGAACGCGGCACTCGGCTCCCTGAGCTGACACCCGGGCCAGCAGTACGTGCG
>NZ_JBHXLV010000102.1:0-22966 GCF_042721685.1 Streptomyces sp. NPDC058459
CCCCTTCTCATGTCCGCTAGACGTCCACCATCCGCAGCACCAGCCCCGACGCCGGCTTCGGCCCGAAGGACGTCGACTTGCGGGGCATCGTCACGCCCTGCCGGGCCAGCTCGCGTACGACCTCCTCGCGTACCGGGTGCAGGAGTACCGCCGTGCCGCCGTCGCGTTCCGCCTTGGTGACCGTGGCCGCCGTGTCGTGGATGTACGCGATGTGCGCGGGGGAGTCCTCGGGGATGTGCCAGACATGGCCGAGGAGCGCGGCGTGCAGGACCGTGGCGTCGAGGGAGCGCCAGGCGGCCGGCTTGCCGGCCGGGACCGCACGGGCCAGCAGGGCCGGGTCCGGGCGGTCCAGCAGGTGGAAGTCGCCGTCGCCCGCCAGCAGGAAGGCGTTGCCCTCGGCGGCCGCTCCCGCCAGCGCCTTCAGCGCCTCCGACAGCGGTACCGCGAGTCGCCGTACCCGGAACAGGTCGCCCACGGCGGCCAGGGCGTCCGCCACCGGCAGGCCGTGCAGCAGGCGGTGGATGGCGCGGACCCGCAGCGGATAGCGGGCGGTGTCGACCAGCAGGACCAGGCCCAGGTCCCAGGGGCCGGGGGAGGGCTGCTCGGCGCGGAGCAGGCGGTAGGTGGCCCAGCGGTGGTGGCCGTCGGCGATGAGAGCCTGGTGCTGGGCGAGATCCTGGCGGACGAGGGCCAGTTCGGCCGGATCGGTCACGCTCCACAGGCGGTGCCGTACGCCGTCCTCGGTGGTCGTCGTCAGCAGCGGCGTGAGTTTCGCCGTGCGCTCGACGGCCTCGGAGGTCGCGCCGTCGCCGCGGTAGGTCAGCAGCAGGGGTTCCAGGTTGGCGCGGGTGGCGCGCATCAGGCCGGCGCGGTCGGCGACCACCGGGTCCATCACGTCCTCGTGGGGGAGGACGACACCCTCCTCCGGCTCCGAGACGCGCAGGGCGCCGATGACACCGCGCTGGAGCAGCCCGTCCACGTCCTGCTGCTCGTACACGTACAGGGCGGGGACCGCGTCGGGGGCGAGGACGCCCGAGGCGAGCCAGCGGCGCAGGGTGTCGGCGGCCTGTTCGTTGCGCACGTCGGGCGTGTCGGCCTGGGGCAGGATGAGCCGGACGATGTTGTACGGGTCGGCGTCCTGGAGGTGGTGCAGGCCGTCCGGGCGTACCACCACGTCGTACGGCGGAGAGGTGACGGAGGCCAGGCTGCCGACCCGTTCGGGGTCGTAACGAAGGCCGCGGAAGGGGTTGAGTTCAAGACCTCGGGGAGCCCTTGTTTCCGAGTGACCTGCGATGTTCATCCCGGCATCGTACGTGTGCGGACGGGTTGCGGGATGATCGGGGGAAAGAGCGTCGAAAGAGGAGCGATACGGATGAGCCGGAGCGTCAGGACGAGCCCCGAGAGCAGTGAGCGGCCCCTGCACGAGGCGTACGACACGGCGCTGCTCGACCTGGACGGGGTGGTGTACGCGGGCGGCGAGGCCATCGCGCACGCCGTGGACTCGCTGGCCGACGCCCGCGCCGAGGGGATGCATCTCGCGTACGTCACCAACAACGCGCTGCGCACCCCGGACGCCGTGGCGGACCACCTCACCGGGCTGGGCATACCGACGGGGGCCGAGGACGTGATCACCTCCGCGCAGGCGGTGGCCCGGCTGGTCGGCGAGCAGGTGCCGGCCGGGGCCCGGGTGCTGGTGATCGGCGGCGAGGGGCTGCGGGTGGCGCTGCGCGAGCGCGGGCTGACCCCGGTGGACTCGGCGGACGACGACCCGGCGGCCGTGGCACAGGGGTACGGCGGCCCGGACTTCCCGTGGAGCCGGTTCGCGGAGGCGTCGTACGCGGTGGCGCGCGGGGTGCCGTGGTTCGCGTCCAACACCGACCTGACCATCCCGAGCGGGCGGGGCATCGCGCCGGGCAACGGCGCTGCCGTCGAGGTCGTCCGGATCGCCACCGGTGCCGAGCCGCAGGTGGCGGGCAAGCCGCTGCCCCCGATGCACAAGGAGACCATCCTGCGCACCGGCGCCGAGCGGCCGCTGGTGGTCGGGGACCGGCTGGACACCGACATCGAGGGCGCCCACAACGGCGAGGTGGACTCGCTGCTGGTGCTGACCGGTGTCACCGACGGCGCCCAGTTGCTCGCCGCGCCGCCCGAGCACCGGCCGACCTATGTGGACGCCGATCTGCGCGGCCTGCTCACCGGGCAGCCGGAGGTGGCGAAGGACGGCGAGGGCTTCCGCTGCGGGGGCTGGACCGCCACGGCCGGTGCCGAGCGGCTGGAGCTCGCGGGCGACGGGGCCGCGCTGGACGGGCTGCGGGCGCTGTGCGCGGCGGCCTGGACGGCGGCGGGGGACGGCACCTGCGCGCTGGACGCGGAGAAGGCGCTGGCCAGGCTGGGTCTGTGAGGCTCTACCGCACGGGCGAGATCGAGATCGAATGGGAGGATAGGCTAACCTAACCGCGTGTTGATCGAGAGTCCTCCGGAACAGCGCGCGGCAACCGCCCCCGCGCCCCCGAAGCGACGGCTGGTGCGCGGCCTCGGGCTGCTGCCGGCCGTCGTGCTGCTGGCGTTCGTCGCCGTGGCGAGTGTCGGCGTCGGCGCCAAGTCGCTGTCGCCGGACCTGATCTGGCACGGGCTGTTCCACGACAGCGGGACCTACGCCGACATCGTCGTGCGGGACCGGATCTCGCGGACCGTCCTCGGACTGCTGGCCGGGGCCGCGTTCGGGCTGTCCGGCTCGGTGCTCCAGGCGCTCACCCGCAACCCGCTGGCCGACCCCGGTCTGCTCGGCATCAACGCGGGCGCCTCCGCCGCCGTCGTCACCGCCATCACCTTCTTCGGCGTGACCTCGCTGAGCGGCTATGTGTGGTTCGCGTTCGCCGGTGCGGCCGCCGTGGGCGCGCTGGTGTGGTTCCTCGGCGGCAGCCGGGGCGCCACCCCGGTACGGCTCGCGCTGGCCGGCACCGCGATCGGGGCCGCGCTGTACGGGTACCTCCAGGCCGTGATGATCATGGACGACGAGGCGCTGTCCCGGATGCGTTTCTGGACGGTCGGCTCCCTGGACGCGGCGAACGACCGGACCATCGTCCAGGTGCTGCCGTTCCTGGGGGCGGGCATGGTCCTCGCACTCGCCCTGGCCCGGCCGCTGAACGCGATGGAGATGGGCGACGACACCGCCCGCGCGCTCGGCGCCCACCTGAACCGCACCCGCGCGCTGGCCATGCTGGCGGCGACCGTGCTGTGCGGCGCCGCGACCGCCGCGTGCGGCCCGATCATGTTCGTCGGCCTGATGGTGCCGCACGTGGTGCGCTCCTTCACGGGGCCCGACCTGCGCTGGATTCTCCCGTACGCGGCCGTGCTGTCGCCCGTGCTGCTGCTCGGCGCCGACATCGTGGGCCGGCTCGTCGCCCGGCCCGCCGAGATCCAGGTGGGCATCATCACCGCGCTGATCGGCGGCCCGGTCTTCATCTTTCTCGTACGACGGCGGAGGACGGCCCAGCTGTGAAGACTCTCTCCCGGAGCCGTGCGGTACGCACCCCCGGCGGGCTCTCGCTGCGCCTGGACCCGCGCTCCCTGATCGTCGTCGCCCTGCTGCTGGTCGCCGTGCTCGCCGCCGGTGTGGCGCTGATCGGCACCGGCGACGCCCACATCCCCGCGTCCGACGTGCTGCGCACCCTCGCCGGCGACGGCAGCCCGTACCAGGACTTCATCGTCAACGAGCTGCGGCTGCCCCGGCTGCTGGTCGGGCTGCTGGTCGGCGCGTCGCTGGGACTCGGCGGTGCGCTGTTCCAGTCGGTCTCCCGCAACCCGCTCGGCAGCCCCGACGTGCTCGGCCTCTCCCAGGGGTCCACCGCGGGCGCCCTGGTGATGATCGTACTGTTCTCCGGCAGCGCCACCGCCGTGACCGTGGGCGCGCTGGTCGGCGGCCTGGTCACGGGTATCGGCATCTATCTGCTCGCCTGGAAGCAGGGGGTGCACGGCTACCGGCTGGTCCTGGTCGGCATCGGCGTCTCCGCCGTCCTCACCGCTGTCAACGGCTACCTGATCACCAGGGCCGACATCGTCGACGCGGCCCGCGCGGTGGTGTGGATGACGGGGTCCCTCAGCGGCCGGGACTGGACCCAGGTCCGGCCGCTGCTGATCCTGTGCGCGGTCGTCGTCCCCGTGGTCCTCGCCAACGGGCGGGCCCTGAGGATGCTGGAGATGGGTGACGACGTGGCGTACGCCCTCGGGGTACGGGTGCACCGGGTGCGGCTGGTGCTGATGGCCGGCGCCGTCCTGCTCACCGCCGCCGCGACCGCCGCGGCGGGCCCCGTCGGCTTCGTCGCCCTCACCGCGCCGCAGCTCGCCCGCCGCCTCACCCGCTCGCCGGGACCCAACCTGGTGCCGTCCCTGTGCATGGGGGCAGCCCTGCTGGTCACCGCCGACTGGGTCTGCCAGCGCCTCTTCGGCGCCGACCAGCTGCCCGTCGGCGTGGTCACCGGCGTCGTCGGCGGCGCCTACCTGCTGTGGCTGCTGGTCAGCGAGCGCCGGGCGGGCCGGGTATGAGCAGCGAAGCGAGCGGACCGAAGCCGAACACCCCGAGGAGTACCAGCGCCGTGAACCGCCTGTCCGCCGAGAACGTCACCCTCGCCTACGAACAGCGCGTCATCGCCGAGCGGCTGTCGGTGGAGATACCCGACAACTCCTTCACCGTCATCGTCGGCCCCAACGCGTGCGGCAAGTCCACCCTGCTGCGGGCGCTGTCCCGGATGCTGAAGCCGGCCGAGGGCCGGGTGCTGCTCGACGGGCAGGCCATCCAGTCGCTGCCCGCCAAGAAGGTCGCCCGCACCCTCGGCCTGCTCCCGCAGTCCTCCGTCGCACCCGACGGCATCACGGTCGCCGACCTGGTCGGCCGGGGCCGCTACCCGCACCAGGGTCTGCTGCGCCAGTGGTCGGCCGAGGACGAACGGGTGGTCAGTGAGTCCATGGCGCAGACCGGCGTCGCCGAACTCGCCGAACGGTACGTGGACGAACTCTCCGGCGGCCAGCGCCAGCGCGTCTGGATCGCCATGGCCCTCGCCCAGCAGACCCCGCTGCTGCTCCTGGACGAGCCGACCACCTATCTCGACATCCAGCACCAGATCGACGTCCTCGACCTGTGCGCCGAGCTGCACGAGACGCAGGGGCGCACCCTCGTCGCCGTCCTGCACGACCTCAACCACGCGGCGCGCTACGCCACCCACCTCATCGCCCTGCGCGGAGGCGAGGTCATCGCCGAGGGCGCGCCGGGCGAGATCGTCACGGCCGATTTGGTCGAGCGGGTCTTCGGGCTGCGCTGCCAGGTCATCGACGACCCCGAGACCGGGACCCCGCTGGTCGTACCCGCCGCCCGCAAGGCGCGGACGGCGCAGGTCACAGCAGCTTCCTGAGCCGGTACAGGTCCATCAGGCCCGCCTCCAGCCGGATGCGGCCCGAGCCCCAGGCGGGGGCGAAGTTCAGCTCGCCGTCCACCAGGGCCACCAGGTCGTCCCCGGTCAGCGCCAGCCGGATCTGGGCCCGCTCCCCGGGCGGGCCCGGCAGGGTCTCGGCCACCTCGATCCGGCCGCCCCGCATGCGCCCGGCGAAGGTGACGTCCAGGTCGGTGACATGGCAGCTCACCGAGCGGTCCAGCGCGGCTGCCGCGCCGGCGTCGCCCTCGGCGCTGCTCATGCTGTCCGAAAGCTTCTCCAGTGCCGTACGGCACTCTTCGATCGTGGCCATCGCGCACGACGGTACCCCAGCGGTTCGCGGTAGCGTCTGGGCATGAGCGAGTCCGCGCCCCCGGCGCCCGAGTCCGGCCCCGCGGCCCCGGCGCCCCTGGCCGTCCCCCGCACCCCCACAGGGGACGCCGGGGTCGACGCCCGCCTGGCCCGGCTGGCCGAAGCCGACCACCTGCCCACCGAGGGACACCTCGGCGTGTACGAGGATGTACACCGGGGGCTGCGCGACGCGCTCGGCGCGCTCGACGCCCGCCCGGAGCATCCGGCGCCCGTCCCCCGGTGAGGCCCCGGGGCCGCACCGCCCGTACCAGGAGCACGAAGACTTGAGCAGGAGCTGAACCGAACGTGGCAGGAGTCGCACGCCGCCGTCTCGACGCGGAACTGGTCCGCCGCAAGCTGGCACGCTCGCGCGAGCACGCCGGCCGGCTGATCGCCGCCGGACGGGTCACCGTCGGCAGGATCGTGGCGACCAAGCCGGCCACCCAGGTGGAGACCGCCGCCGCGATCGTCGTCCTGAAGGACGACACCGAGCCCGACTACGTCTCCCGGGGCGGTCACAAGCTCGCCGGCGCGTTCGCCGCCTTCGTCCCCGGGGGCCTCGTCGTCGAGGGCCGCCGCGCGCTGGACGCCGGCGCCTCCACCGGCGGCTTCACCGATGTCCTGCTGCGCGCGGGCGCCACCGAGGTCGTCGCCGTGGACGTCGGCTACGGACAGCTCGCCTGGTCCCTGCGGGGCGATGAACGGGTCGTGGTCAAGGACCGTACGAACGTACGCGAGCTGACGCTCGAGGGGATCGACGGGAAGCCGGTGGACCTGGTGGTGGGCGATCTGTCCTTCATCCCGCTCGGTCTGGTGCTGCCCGCCCTCAAGCGGTGCGTGACGCCGGACGCGGATCTGGTGATGATGGTGAAACCGCAGTTCGAGGTGGGTAAGGAACGGCTGGGCAGCGGGGGTGTCGTACGGAGTCCGCAGCTGCGGGCGGAAGCCGTGCGCGGGGTGGCCGGCAAGGCGTGGGAGCTGGGTCTCGGGGTGCGAGGAGTCACCGCGAGCCCGCTGCCGGGCCCGTCCGGCAACGTCGAGTACTTTCTCTGGCTGCGTGCCGGAGCCCCCGAGGCCGACCCGGCCGACATCGATCGTGCAGTGGCGGAGGGGCCGCGTTGACACAGAACCGAGCGCGTACTGTTTTCCTGCTCGCCCACACCGGGCGTCCGGCGGCGATCCGCAGCGCGGAACTCGTCGTCAAGGGACTGCTGAGGTCCGGCATCGGGGTCCGGGTGCTGGAGGAGGAGGCGTGCGACCTGCCGCTGCCGGGGGAGCGGGGCGGGCCGGGAGGGGTTGAACTCGTCAAGGAGGCGACACCGCAGTCACTCGACGGCTGCGAACTGCTCATCGTCCTCGGCGGTGACGGCACCCTGCTGCGCGGCGCCGAGTTCGCCCGCGCCTCCGGGGTGCCGATGCTCGGCGTCAACCTCGGCAGCGTCGGCTTCCTCGCCGAGGCGGAGCGGGACGACATCGACCGGGTGGTGGACCGGGTGGTGGCCCGCTCCTACGAGGTCGAGGAGCGCATGACCATCGACGTGGTCGTGCACCGCAACGGCGACATCGTGCACACCGACTGGGCGCTGAACGAGGCGGCCGTGCAGAAGGTGTCCGCCGAGAAGATGCTGGAAGTGGTGCTGGAGATCGACGGCCGCCCGGTCACCGCGTTCGGCTGCGACGGCATCGTGCTCTCCACCCCCACCGGCTCCACCGCCTACGCGTTCTCCGCCGGAGGACCGGTGGTGTGGCCCGAGGTGGAGGCGCTGCTCATGGTGCCGATCAGTGCGCACGCCCTGTTCGCCAAGCCGCTGGTCACCTCCCCCGACTCGGTCCTCGCCGTCGAGGTGCTCCCGCACGTCCCGCCGGGCGTGCTGTGGTGCGACGGGCGCCGCACCATCGAGCTGCCGCCCGGCGCGCGGGTCGAGGTCCGGCGCGGCGGGGTGCCGGTCCGGCTCGCCCGGCTGCACCACGCCTCCTTCACCGACCGGCTGGTGGCCAAGTTCGCCCTGCCGACCACCGGCTGGCGCGGCGCCCGGGACCACTCCTCGGAGTGACAGCGGCGGCCCGTGTGCGCGGCGCGTCCCGGACCTCGTAAGGTCTGTTCCGTGTTGGAGGAGATGCGGATACGGTCGCTCGGGGTCATCGACGACGCCGTGGTCGAGCTGTCGCCGGGGTTCACCGCGGTCACCGGTGAGACGGGCGCGGGCAAGACCATGGTGGTGACCAGCCTGGGCCTGCTGCTCGGCGGGCGCGCCGACCCGGCGCTCGTACGGATCGGCGCGGGCAAGGCGGTGGTGGAGGGGCGGATCGCCCTGGCCGCCGGCTCCTCCGCCGTGGTACGCGCCGAGGAGGCCGGGGCCGAGCTGGACGACGGCGCCCTGCTGATCAGCCGTACCGTCTCCGCCGAGGGCCGCTCCCGGGCGCACCTCGGCGGGCGGAGCGTGCCCGTGGGACTGCTAGCCGAGCTGGCCGACGAACTGGTGGCCGTGCACGGCCAGACCGACCAGCAGGGCCTGCTCAAGCTGTCCCGCCAGCGGCAGGCCCTGGACCGGTACGCGGGCGAGGCCGTCTCCGGCCCGCTGGCCGCGTACACCGAGGCGTACCGGCGGCTGCGGGCCGTCGCCGCCGAGCTGGACGAGATCGTCACCCTGGCCCGCGAGCGCGCCCAGGAAGCCGACCTGCTGCGCTACGGCCTGGACGAGATCGCCGCCGTGGAGCCCCGCGCCGGGGAGGACACCGAACTCGCCGAGGAGGCGGAGCGGCTCGGGCACGCCGAGGCACTGGCGGGGGCGGCCACCGCCGCGCACGCCGCCCTCGCGGGCAACCCCGAGGACCCGGAGGGCATCGACGCCTCCACCCTGGTCGCGGGCGGCCATCGGGCGCTGGAGTCGGTCCGGGCGCACGATCCGGCGCTGGCCGCGCTCACCGACCGGATCGGGGAGATCGGCATCCTCCTGGCCGACGTCTCCGGTGAGCTGGCCGGCTACGCCTCCGACCTGGACGCCGACCCGCTGCGGCTCGCCGCGGTGGAGGAGCGCCGGGCCGCGCTGACCGCGCTGACCCGGAAGTACGGCGAGGACATCGGCGCCGTACTCGCGTGGGGCGAGCAGGGCGCCGCCCGGCTGGCCGAGCTGGACGGCGACGACGGGCGGATCGGTGAACTCACCGCCGAGCGGGACGCCCTGGGCGCCGGACTGGGCGCGCTCGCCGAGGCGTTGACCAAGGCGCGCACCGAGGCCGCCGAGCGGTTCGCCGCCGCCGTGACCGCCGAACTCGCCTCGCTGGCGATGCCGCACGCGAGGGTCTCCTTCGACATCCGGCAGACCGATGATCCCGACGGCGTCGAGGCCGGCGGCCGCACGGTCGCCTACGGGCCCACCGGTGTGGACGAGGTCGAGCTGCTGCTCGCCCCGCATCCCGGCGCACCGCCCCGGCCCATCGCCAAGGGCGCCTCCGGCGGTGAGCTGTCCCGTGTGATGCTCGCGGTGGAGGTGGTGTTCGCGGGCACCGACCCGGTGCCGACGTACCTCTTCGACGAGGTGGACGCCGGGGTCGGCGGCAAGGCGGCTGTGGAGATCGGGCGGCGGCTGGCGAAGCTCGCCCGCACCGCCCAGGTCGTCGTGGTCACCCACCTGCCGCAGGTCGCCGCGTTCGCCGACCGGCAGTTGCTGGTGGAGAAGACCGACGACGGCTCGGTCACCCGGTCCGGGGTGAAGGTCCTGGAGGGCGAGGACCGGGTCCGCGAGCTGTCCCGGATGCTGGCCGGCCAGGAGGACTCCGAGGCGGCCCGCGCCCACGCGGAGGAACTCCTCGCCACGGCCCGCGCGGAGGACCGGACCGCTCCTCGGTAGCGGGGGCAGGACCGGGCCGGGCGGAACCAGGACGGGCAGACCTTGGATGGGCGGATGATCGTACGTTCCGGTCGCACTGCCCCCCTGTTCACCTCCGCCCTGCTCACCCGGGGGCTGACGGCGGCGCTCCGGGGCCGCGCGCCCGGCGGCCGTGCCCGCTGGGAGCGGAAGAACCACGCCGGCCGCACCGTCGACCTGTACACCGGGCCCGCGACCGCCGCCACCACCGCGCTCGCCGCCGCGCTGGGCAACCGGCGCGCGGGCCTCCTCGTGCACGCCGCGGCGGTGATCGCCGCCGTCGCGTACGGGGAGCGGGTCACCGCCAGGACGCGGGCCCTGTGAGCCGCTGACCTCGCGGTACGCACTCGGGTGCGGCTCCGCCGGGCCCCCGGCCGCGCTCACTCGTACGGGTGAGATGCGCCGGCGCATTGCCACCGCGCGAGGCCCGGTGGGTCCGGCGGGATTTCCCGGAACAGCCGTACGTGCTGGCATGCTTGACGGTGTGCCGACTCCGGGCGGAGGCCCCGCGCGGCCCGGCGCACCCCGCTTCCGCCGCATCGCCGTTCGCTACCTTCTGTACGTCCCCATGCCAGCCCCGCCGCCCGTGCCCACCGCACCGAACCAGGAGCCCCGGCCTTCGTGAGCCCCGTGAGCAGCAACGCCCCGCACGGCCGGTCCTCGCTGCGCACCGTGCAGGTGCTCGGCGGCGGCAGCGCCGGGAGCAGCGCCCATGTGCGCTCACTGGCCGAGGGGCTGGTCGCGCGGGGCGTGCGGGTCACCGTGTGCGCCCCGGCTGAGGCCGACCACGCCTACGACTTCCGGGGCACCGGCGCCGACCACGTTCCGGTGCCCCGCAGCAGCGACCCGGCGGCCGTGGGCCGGCTCCGGGCGGCCTGCGCGGACGCCGACCTGGTGCACGCGCACGGGCTGCACGCCTCCTTCCGCGCCGCGCTGGCCCTCGGCGGACGACCGACCCCACTGGTCGTCACCTGGCACGACCGGACGCACGCCGAGGGCGCGCGGGCGCACCTGCTGCGGCTGCTGGAGCGGCGCGTGGCGCGGACCGCCGCCGTGGTCCTCGGCACCAGCTCCGCCCTGGTGGACCGGGCCCGCCGGGCCGGCGCGCGCGATGCCCGGCTCGGCGCGATGGCCCTGCCCGGCCGCCCCCGGCCCGCCGAGGCGGACGACGAGGACCCGCCCCCGGCCAAACTCCGTGCCGAACTCGGCGCCACCGAGCGCCCGTTGCTCCTCGCCGTCGGCTCCCTCGACCAGCACCGGGGCTACGACGTCCTGCTCGACGCGGCCCGCCTCTGGGCCGGCCGCGATCCGCAGCCGCTCACCCTGATCGCGGGCGAGGGCCCGCTACGCCCCGGGCTGCGACAACGCATCACGGACGAGGAGCTGCCCGTCCGGCTGCTCGGGGTACGCGACGACGTCCCCGACCTGCTCGCGGCCGCCGACCTCGCCCTGCTCACCAGCCGCTGGGAGTCCCGCCCCCTCTTCGCCCAGGAGGCCCTGCACGCTCGCGTCCCCCTGGTCGCCACGGCGGTCGGCGGCGTCCCGGACCTGGTCGGCGACGCCGCCGAACTCGTCCCCTACGGTGACCCCCGCGCCCTCGCCGACACCGTCACCCGCCTCCTCGCCGACCCCGGACGCCGCGAGCAGCTCGCGGAGCGCGGCACCCGGCAAGCGTCCGGCTGGCCGACCGAGGACGACACGATCGCCCAAGTACTGAGCATCTACGACGAGTTGACCCAGCCGATCGTGCTGCTCTAGTGCGGCTGCTTCAGCGGCGCCGTCCTAGTCCACGTGCCGCCGGGCGCGCAGGGCCAGGCTCAACGCCAGTACCGTCTGCGGGTCGTCGAGGTCGCTGTCCAGCAACTCGCCTATGCGGGCCAGGCGGTTGTAGAGGGTCTGGCGGTTGAGGTGGAGTTCGCGGGCCGTCTCCGCCTTGCGGCCCGCGTGGGCGAGGTAGGTCTCCAGGGTGGGGAGCAGGGGCGGCTTCGCGCGGCGGTCGTGTGCGCGCAGCGGGCCCAGCGCCCGGTCCACGAAGGCCGCCAGGTCGGGGTGGTCGCGCAGCCGCCACAGCAGCAGGTCGGTGTCGAGGCGGCGGGCGTCGTACCAGGGCTGGTCGGTCAGGCCCTGCGCGGCCGATGCCGTGTCCGCCGCGTGCCGCAGCCCCGCCGAGGCCGCAGCCCAGTCACCCGCCGGCCCCACCACCACGACCGGCGGCCGGGCACCGGGCCGGACCATCCCGGCCCGCTCGGCGCCCGCCCGCAGCGCGATCGCCACCCGGTCCGCCACCGGCGCCCGGTCGCCCTCCGAGCGCAGCCCCGCCAGCACCGGCACCCGGCCCTCCACCGGCCGCACCCCCAGCAGCACCGGCACCCCCACCGACGCCAGCTCCTCCCCGACCGCCCGCGCCAGCACCGCCCAGCCCCCCGCCGGGGACAGCGCGTCCCCCACCCGCATCACCACCGGCAGCAGCGGCCCCGCACCCGGCCGGAACCCCAGCACCCGGGCCTGCGCCGGAGCGTCCTCCGCCCGCACCCGGCCCTCGGCGAGATCGGTCAGGAAGTCCCCCCGGCCACGCGCCGCCAGCTCCTCCTCCTGGCGGGCCTGCATCAGCACCACCGCGACGGTCCCCGCCACCCGCTCTGCCGCGATCCGGTGCACCGGCGCCGGCGGAGCACCGACCGGCAGCAGCACCAGCCGCGCCCGTACCCCGCCCGCCCCCGCGCCGCCGCCCGGCACGTCCACCAGCAACGCCCCCGACGGCGGCGGCTCCGCCCGGTGCGGACCACGCAGCCCCTCCCACACCTGCAGGGGGTCCGTGCCCTCGGGCCCCGGCCCGGCCGCGTACAGCAGGCGGCCGTCCGCGGTCTCCAGGAACACCGGGTTGGCGCAGAACTCCGCGAGGATGGTGAGCAGTTGCGGCACCCCGCCGCCGCCGAGCAGCGCCTCCGTACAGCGCCGGTGCACGTCCTCCGCCCGCTGGAGCAGCGCGTAGTGACCATTGACGATCTCGGTGTGGATCTCCTCGGTGACCGCCACGAACGGCACCTCGCGGTGCAGCTGCACCAGCGGCAGCCCCGTCGCCCGCGCGGTGTCCACCAGCGCGGCCGGCAGCCGGGTGAAGCGCGGCCCCAGCTCCACCACCAGCGCGGCGATGTCCCGTTCGGCCAGCGTCCGCACGAACGCCCGCTGCTCGGCCGGCCGCGTGCCCAGCCCGTACCCGGTGGTCAGCAGGAGTTCGCCGCCCTTGAGCAGCGAGGCGATGTGCGGGACCTCGCCCGCGTGCACCCAGCGCACCACCCGCTCCAGCCGGTCTCCCCCCGCCACGACCTCCGGAAGCCCGCCCCGCAGTCCGGGCAGCTCCAGCGCCCGCCGCACGGTGATCCCGCCACCCTCTGTGCCCATGCGCCGGACGCTACCCCGCTGACCTCGAAGGGAACAGCCGGAGCTACAGCGGCCGGACGTTGTGGCCGAAGCGGAAGACGTTGTCCGGGTCGTACGCCCGCTTCACCTTCTCCAGCCGCAGCATGTTGCCCACGCCCAGGCCCGCGCGGACCCGTTCGGCGCCCTCGTCGCCGATGAGGTCCAGCGGGACGTCGCCCGTGCTCCACGGGGCGACCCCGGAGCGGACCTCCCACACCCAGGCGAGGGTGCGCTCGTCGTCGGCCGGGTCCTCCCAGCGGGCGGACGGGTGCGCCACCCAGGGGGCGTCCCGGAAGGGGACCGGGTAGTCGTGCGGACCGGCCGCGACGGCACCACCCTGCGGGAACAGCAGGTGCCGGGTACCGGTCGGCACGGGCATCCGCGCACCGAGTGAGCAGTAGACATGCACAAGATCGTCAGGCAGGCCGGTCAGGCACTCCGCCGAGGAGAGGCTCCGCGGGCCGGGCCGGGTGTCGAACATGCCCAGGGCCTCCGCGTACGGCAGCTCGCCCACCACCGGCAGCGCCAGCAGCGGCGAGACCAGCCCCCGCAGCGTCCCGACCCCGCCCGCGTATGTCACCAGCGCCCCGCACACCGGCCGCCCCACCAGCTCCTCGGGGACGGACCCGGGCGGCCCGGTGAGGTACAGCAGCGTCCCGCTCAGCCGGTCCGGGCCCCTCTCGATCGCCTCGCGGAAGGCGCGCACCACCTCGGGGCCCCGCTCCGGCCGGTACAGCAGCAGGGTGGCCGCGAACTCGGGCAGCTCACGCAGGTCCAGGGTGAGCGCGGTGGCGACGCCGAAGTTGCCGCCCCCGCCGTGCAGCGCCCAGAACAGTTGGGGGTGCTCATCGGGGCCGGCCCGTATCGGCTCGGCGTCGGCCGTCACCAGCTCCACGCCCCGCAGACCGTCCACGGCGAGCCCGAAGGCCCGGTCCAGCCATCCGGTACCGCCGCCGAGCACGAACCCGGCGACCCCGGCGCCGGAGTCCGGGGCGCCGGGGACGGCCAGCCCGTACGGCCGGCAGGCCCGGTCCAGCCGGCTCATGGTGGCCCCGCCCTCGATCCGTACCGTCCGGGCCTCCGGGTCGACGCTCACGCCGTCCATCCGGCGAAGGTCCACCACGACCCCGCCGTAGCCGAGGGCACTGCCCACGGCCACGGGAAGATCCAGGTCACGGGCGAAGCGGACCGCGCGCACCACGTCGCCCGCATCCGCGCACCGGGCGATCACGGCCGGCCGCCCCTCGGCCCGCGCGTCGGACCCGGCCCGCGCCGCGTCGTATCCCGCGTCGCCGGGCGCGAACACCTCACCGCTCAGCTCGTCACGCAACGCGGCCAGCGCCGCGCCGGCCTTCGAGAGGGGGGCCATGGCCACCCCCTTCCGGTCGGGGCAGTGAGCTCCACACTAGGGGCGTCAGCCCCCGTACGCCCCCGAGGCCGTCAGCCGCAGGGCGGTGTCGATGAGCGGGACATGGCTGAACGCCTGCGGGAAGTTGCCGACCTGGCGCTGGAGGCGGGGGTCCCACTCCTCGGCGAGCAGGCCGAGGTCGTTGCGCAGGCCGAGGAGCCTCTCGAACAGCTTGCGGGCCTCGTCGACGCGGCCGATCATCGCGAGGTCGTCCGCCATCCAGAACGAGCACGCCAGGAAGGCGCCCTCGTCACCGGGGAGGCCGTCCACGCCCGCGTCCTCGCCGTCGGTCGGGTAGCGCAGGATGAACCCGTCGGAGGTGGACAGCTCGCGCTGGATCGCCTCGATGGTGCCGATCACCCGCTTGTCGTCCGGCGGCAGGAAGCCCATCTGCGGGATCAGCAGCAGGGAGGCGTCCAGCTCCTTGGAGCCGTAGTACTGGGTGAAGGTGTTGCGCTCCGGGTCGTAGCCCTTCTGGCAGACCTCGCGGTGGATGTCGTCGCGCATCTCCTTCCAGCGCTCCAGCGGTCCTTCCGCGTCACCGGACTCGATCAGCTTGATCGTGCGGTCCACGGCCACCCAGGCCATCACCTTGGAGTGCACGAACTGCCGGCGCGGCCCGCGCACCTCCCAGATGCCCTCGTCCGGCTCCTGCCAGTGGTCCTCCAGGTAGCGGATCAGCTTGAGCTGGAGCACCGAGGCGTAGTCGTTGCGGGCCAGGCCGGTCATGTGGCCCAGGTGCAGGGCCTCGATGACCTCGCCGTACACATCCAGCTGGAGCTGGTCGGCGGCGCCGTTGCCCACCCGGACCGGGCGGGAGTTCTCGTAGCCCGGGAGCCAGTCCAGTTCAGCCTCGCCCAGCTCACGTTCACCGGCGATGCCGTACATGATCTGCAGGTTCTCCGGGTCGCCCGCGACCGCCCGCAGCAGCCACTCGCGCCAGGCGCGGGCCTCGTCGCGGTAGCCGGTGCGCAGCAGCGAGGACAGGGTGATCGCCGCGTCCCTGAGCCAGGTGTAGCGGTAGTCCCAGTTGCGCACGCCCCCGATGTCCTCCGGCAGGGAGGTGGTGGGCGCGGCCACGATGCCGCCGGTGGGGGCGTAGGTGAGGGCCTTCAGCGTGATCAGCGAGCGGATCACCGCCTCACGGTAGGGGCCGTGGTACGTGCACTGCTCGACCCACTCGCGCCAGAACTCCTCCGTCGCCCGGAGCCCCTGCTCCGGCTCGGGCAGCGGCGGCGCCTCCTTGTGCGAGGGCTGCCAGGAGATGGTGAACGCCACCCGGTCACCGGGGGAGACGGTGAAGTCCGAGTACGTCGTCAGATCCTTGCCGTAGGTGTCGGCCTCGCTGTCGAACCACACCGAGTCGGGACCCGCGACGGCGACCGTACGGTTGTCGTACTTGTGCACCCACGGCACCACCCGGCCGTAGGAGAACCGCATGCGCAGTTCGGAGCGCATCGGCACCTCGCCGGTGATGCCCTCCACGATCCGGATGAGCTGCGGGGCACCGTCACGCGGGGGCATGAAGTCCGTCACCCGCACGGTGCCGCGCGGGGTGTCCCACTCCGACTCCAGGATCAGTGAGTCGCCCCGGTAGCCCCGCCGGGCCGCCGTCGGCGGCGGTGAGTCCGCCGCGTACGCCGGGCCGAGCCGCCAGAAGCCGTGCTCCGCGGTGCCCAGCAGGCCGGCGAAGACGGCGTGCGAGTCGAAGCGTGGCAGGCACAGCCAGTCCACTGTGCCGTCCCGGCAGACCAGGGCAGCGGTCTGCATGTCTCCGATGAGTGCGTAGTCTTCGATGCGCCCGGCCACGTGCAACTCCAGTCGAACGGCCACGTCACCCCCGCGC
The DNA here is from genome assembly GCF_042721685.1 of Streptomyces sp. NPDC058459. NCBI lineage: Bacteria > Bacillati > Actinomycetota > Actinomycetes > Kitasatosporales > Streptomycetaceae > Streptomyces > Streptomyces sp. NPDC058459. Next base: position 16,321 of record NZ_JBHXLV010000102.1, read on the forward strand.
GTGGGGGCTGTCGCCAGTGTGGTCAAGGGGTGTTTTCTCATACGTCGTTGAAGCGATGAAGCAAACCAGCCCGCGGAGCCCTGTGGCAAAACGGCGGTCCTTGATCGGCGGACTGCCGCGCTCACGATGTTCCGGGTGATAAAGGCGGAAATGTGCCGTCATCCCGGACCTGCTCGGCAGCGAGTGTCCGAGCAGGATACGACGCACCCAGATGATCCGCGCGCCGCTCCCGACAACCCGTGTGGGCCGAACGAGTGAGCGCGGGGTGAGAACTCCGTGAGCGTGGCCCGTCCGCGCCCGATCCGGTCACGCGAGCCGGTCCGGCCGTGCGCGGAGCGTGGCCGGACGCCGACTCCTCCTGGCGCTGATACCCTGGTAGCCCGTGGACCGGTGGGCCCCAAACCCCCGAACCGCAGCGACGACGCCACCGCGAGGAACACAGGATTCTCCGGGCCGGCGACCGCACCGCATCACAGACAGCGACCACGGGAGCCCCCTCTTGGCCATGCCGCCGAAATCTACGACGACCAAGCACATCTTCGTCACCGGGGGTGTCGCCTCCTCGCTCGGCAAGGGCCTCACCGCCTCCAGCCTGGGCATGCTGCTCAAGGCTCGCGGTCTGCGCGTCGTGATGCAGAAGCTCGACCCGTACCTGAACGTGGACCCCGGCACGATGAACCCCTTCCAGCACGGTGAGGTGTTCGTCACCAACGACGGCGCCGAGACCGACCTGGACATCGGCCACTACGAGCGCTTCCTCGACCGCGACCTCGACGGCTCGGCCAACGTCACCACCGGCCAGGTGTACTCCACGGTCATCGCCAAGGAGCGGCGCGGCGAGTACCTGGGCGACACCGTGCAGGTCATCCCGCACATCACCAACGAGATCAAGCACCGCATCCGGCGCATGGCCACCGACGAGGTGGACGTCGTCATCACCGAGGTCGGCGGCACCGTCGGCGACATCGAGTCGCTGCCGTTCCTGGAGACCGTCCGCCAGGTGCGCCACGAGGTCGGCCGGGACAACGTCTTCGTCGTCCACATCTCGCTGCTGCCGTACATCGGCCCCTCCGGCGAGCTGAAGACCAAGCCGACGCAGCACTCCGTCGCCGCGCTGCGCAACATCGGTATCCAGCCCGACGCGATCGTGCTGCGCTGCGACCGCGAGGTCCCCACCGCCATCAAGCGCAAGATCTCGCTGATGTGCGACGTGGACGAGGACGCCGTGGTGGCCTGCCCCGACGCCCGCTCGATCTACGACATCCCGAAGGTCATCCATGGCGAGGGCCTGGACGCCTACGTCGTCCGCAAGCTCGACCTGCCCTTCCGGGACGTGGACTGGACCACCTGGGACGACCTGCTGGACCGGGTGCACAAGCCGGACCACGAGATCACCCTCGCCCTGGTCGGCAAGTACATCGACCTCCCCGACGCCTACCTGTCGGTGACCGAGGCGCTGCGCGCCGGCGGCTTCGCCAACCGGGCCCGCGTCAAGATCAAGTGGGTCACCTCCGACGACTGCAAGACCCCGGCCGGTGCCGCCGCCGCCCTCGGTGACGTGGACGGCATCTGCATCCCCGGCGGCTTCGGCGACCGCGGTGTGCTCGGCAAGGTCGGCGCCATCCGGTACGCCCGCGAGAACAAGATCCCGCTGCTCGGCCTCTGCCTGGGCCTGCAGTGCATCGTGGTCGAGGCCGCGCGGAACCTGGCCGACATCCCGGACGCCAACTCCACCGAGTTCGACCCGGCCACCGCCCACCCGGTCATCTCCACCATGGCCGAGCAGCTGGACATCGTGGCCGGCGAGGGCGACATGGGCGGCACCATGCGGCTGGGCATGTACCCGGCGAAGCTGGCCGAGGGCTCCCTGGTCCGCGAGGTCCACGACGGCAAGGAGTACGTCGAGGAGCGGCACCGCCACCGCTACGAGGTCAACAACTCCTACCGCGCCGAGCTGGAGAAGAAGGCCGGCATCGTCTTCTCGGGCACCTCGCCCGACGGCAAGCTGGTCGAGTACGTCGAGTACCCGCGCGAGGTCCACCCCTACCTCGTCGCCACCCAGGCCCACCCCGAGCTGCGCTCGCGGCCGACCCGGCCGCACCCGCTGTTCGCGGGCCTGGTGAAGGCCTCCGTCGAGCGCAAGACGGCGGGCAGGCCGAAGAACTCCGAGTGACACACCAGTTGTTACGGTGGCCGGGGTGCGAACCTTCAAAGGTCGCGCGCCCCGGTTTTCTTGTTGCGCACGCGGCACGTGGAGGGACAGGGCATGACGATCAAGGACACCCCCGAGGAGTGGGAGGTCCGCGCGAGCGCGACCCCGTTCACGGGCAACAAGACCGCCGTCCGCACGGACGACGTGGTCATGCCCAACGGCTCGGTGGCCCGCCGCGACTACCAGGTCCACCCTGGCTCGGTCGCCGTCCTCGCCCTGGACGACGAGGACCGGGTGCTGCTCATCAACCAGTACCGACACCCCGTGCGCCACAAGCTCTGGGAGATCCCGGCCGGCCTGCTCGACGTGCCGGGCGAGAACCCCCTGCACGCCGCCGAGCGCGAGCTGTACGAGGAGGCGCACGTCAAGGCCGAGGACTGGCGGGTGCTGACCGACGTCTACACCACGCCCGGCGGCTGCGACGAGGCGGTACGGATCTTCCTCGCCCGCGACCTCTCCGAGGCCGAGGGGGAGCGCTTCGTCACGGAGCACGAGGAGACCGACATGGAGTACGCGCGCCTGCCCGTGGACGAACTGGTGCGGCTGGTGCTCGCCGGGAACCTGCACAACAACTGCCTGGTCGTGGGCGTCCTCTCGCTGGTCGCCGCCCGCGCCGGGGACGGTCTGGACGCGCTGCGCCCGGCCGACGCGCCCTGGCCCGCGCGCCCCTTCGCCTCCTGAACCCGGCCGTGGTCCACGCCGGACCCGCGACGGCGCCACGCGGCGCCACACAGCCTCACATGTCGTCGCGCGGCGACATCACATGGCGACACCGCATTGGTGTGACCATCGCTTGATCCGATCGGGCGATGTGTCCGCCGTGCTCCACCGGGAACGTCGCAGAGCGTGAACTAGGCTCAGCGAACGCCCGTACCGGAAGCACCGGCGGGCTTTGCGCGTGCGGTGGGACGGGAGCGTGGCCCGTGACGGATCAGGCGGTGGACCGGGAAGAGGCGCGGCTGTCCAAGCCGTCGGCCCCGGAGGGTCAATTCCTCGGGCGCACCCGGGAGTTGAAGGAACTCAGCGCCGACATCGAGCGCACCGGCCTGGACACCCTCGCCGGACGCAAGGCGCCCAGGGCCCGGGTCCTGCTCATCGCCGGGCGCCCCGGCTCCGGCCGGACCGCGCTCGCCGAGGAGTTCGTCACCCAGGTCGCGCAGCGTTACCCCGACGGCGTGTTCCGGGCCCGCCTCAGCGACCCCGACGGCACCCCCGTACCCGTCGAGCGCGCCGCCCGCGAACTGCTCACCGCGCTCGGCACCCGCGCCCCCGCGGGCGCCGCCGAGGACCAGCTGACCGAGGCGCTGCGCACCGCCCTGGCCTCCCGGCGCGTTCTGCTCCTGCTGGACGACGCCGCCGGGGCCGAACAGGTCGACGCCCTCCTCCCGGACGCCCCCGACTGCCTGGTGGTCGCCGTCTCCCGGGGCCCGCTCACCGGCATCTCGGACGTCCGCCCCTGCACCCTGGGCCCCCTGGACACCAAGTCGGCGGTGGAACTGCTCACCCGGTACACCGGCTCGGTCCGGGTCACCGTCGACCCCCGCTCCGCCGAGAGCCTCGCCGAGATCTGCGAGGGACACCCCGCCGCCCTCACCCTGGCCGGCGGCTGGCTCGCCGCCCGCCCCCAGGCGGCCGTCTCCGACCTCGCCAAGCGGCTGCACACCGACCCCGAGGACGGCCCCGCCCTCGTCCGCGTCCTCACCCTCGTCCATGACGGACTGCCCGCCGCCACCGCCCGCGCCCTGCGCCTGCTCTCCCAGGCACCGGCGGGACCCGTCGACGCGCACACCGCCTCCGCCCTCGCCGGCTGCACGATCGAGGACGCGCGCACCGTGCTGCGGGAACTCGCCGCCCTCGGCCTGCTCCGCCCGGCGGTCTCACCCCTGCCCGAGTACGACGTCCCCGGCTGTCTGCACCCCCTGCTGCGCGCCCTCGCCGAGGCGAAGGAGCGCCCCGCCGAACTCCAGCTGGCCCGCGCCCGGCTGCTGGAGCGCGACGTACGGCTGCTCCAGTCCTGCCGGGCCGTCACCGAGACCGACAGTCCCCAGGCCCGCGAGAGGCTTCAGTCGCTGTCCCCGGCGCTGCGGTTCTCCGGCCCCGCCGCGGCGGCCGCCTGGCTCACCGCCCGGCGCCCGGCGCTGCTGGCCGCCGTCCGGCTCGCGGTGGCCGACGGAGAGCTGGACACCCTCGCCCGCCGGCTGATGTCCCAGCTGGTGCGGGCCATGGTCGCGCACTTCGGAACCCGGGCCGCGGCCCCCGACCTGTACGGCGTGCACGGCCTGGTCCTCGATGTCGCCGAGCGGCGCGGGCTGCCCCGCGAGAAGGCCGCCGCCCTGCTGAACCTGGGCGACGTGGACGCCCAGACCGGCCGCACCCGGGACGCCCTGGCCCGCTACCGGGCCGCGCTGGACGCCGGACGCGAGGCGAACGACCCGTACGCCACCGGCCGCGCGATGGAATCCGTGGGCGGCGCGCACCAGGAGCTGGGCGACCACGACCGGGCCGCCGACTGGTTCGGCCGCGCCCTGTCCCAGCGCCTGGCCCGCGGCGAGCGCGCCGAGGCCGCCCGGCTCTACGGCCGGATCGCCACCGCCCACACCTACGCGGGCCGGTACGGAGAGGCGCAGCGCAACTGGCGGGCCGCCCTCGCCGGGCACCGCAAGGAAGGCGATGTCGCCGCTCACGCCCGCGCCCTGAGCGAGCTGGCCCGCGTCCAGGAGTACGCCGGGCGCCCCGAGGAATGCCTGCGCACCTGCCAGGAGGCGGTGGAGTGGGCGCGGCGCGCGGAGGACACCCGGCTCCAGGCGGCGCTGCAGCTGCGGCTGGCCGACACCCTGGACCGGCTCGGCGACCCGGCGGCCGCCCGCCTGCACCGCGCGGCGGCGGAGCGCATGCTGAAGGAGGAGCAGGAGGAGCAGGAGGAGCAGGAGGAGCAGGAGGAGCAGGAGGAGCAGGAGGAGCAGGAGGAGCAGGAGGAGCAGGAGGAGCAAGAGAAGAAAGAGAAGGCGGCGGGCGGGCCCACCGGGGACAGCAGGTTGGTGACGCTGGACGCTGAAGCCTGCGAAATCCGCAGCGCATCCAATGAAGATTGATGCAATGGAAGGCTAGACACTCGGAACACCTTCATTAGACTGGCTCTGCCGCACGTTCCCCTGCGGTGTCTCCCGGTGTGCTCCGGCGCGCCTGGGTATGTCTTTCAGCGCACCCCCATACCCCCTGAGCCAAGGACCGTGATCGACGTGAAGGTCGGCATCCCCCGCGAGGTCAAGAACAACGAGTTCCGGGTGGCCATCACCCCCGCCGGTGTGCACGAGCTGGTGCGTAACGGCCACCAGGTCGTCGTCGAGCGGGGCGCCGGTCTCGGCTCCTCCATCACGGACGAGGAGTACATCGCCGCGGGCGCCGGCCTGCTGGACTCCGCCGACCAGGTGTGGGCCGCCGCCGACCTGCTGCTGAAGGTCAAGGAGCCCGTCGCGGAGGAGTACCACCGTCTGCGCAAGGACCAGGTCCTCTTCACCTACCTGCACCTGGCCGCCTCCCGCGAGTGCACCGACGCCCTGCTGGAGTCCGGCACCACGGCGATCGCGTACGAGACCGTCGAGCTGGCGAACCGCGCGCTGCCGCTGCTCGCCCCGATGTCCGAGGTCGCGGGCCGGCTCGCCCCGCAGGTCGGCGCCTACCACCTGATGCGCCCGGCCGGCGGCCGCGGTGTGCTCCCCGGCGGCGTGCCGGGCGTGACGCCGGCCAAGGCCGTCGTCATCGGCGGCGGTGTCTCCGGCTGGAACGCCACCCAGATCGCCGTCGGCATGGGCTTCGAGGTGACGCTGCTCGACCGCGACATCAACAAGCTGCGCGAGGCCGACCGGATCTTCGGCAGCAAGGTCAAGGCGATCATGTCCAACGCCTTCGAGCTGGAGAAGGCCGTCCTGGACGCGGACCTCGTCGTCGGCGCCGTCCTCATCCCGGGCGCCAAGGCCCCGAAGCTGGTCACCAACGAGCTGGTGTCCCGGATGAAGCCCGGAAGTGTCCTTGTCGACATCGCCATCGACCAGGGCGGCTGCTTCGAGGACTCCCGTCCCACCACGCACGCCGAGCCGACCTTCCAGGTGCACAACTCGGTCCTCTACTGCGTCGCCAACATGCCCGGCGCGGTGCCCAGCACCTCCACCAACGCGCTCACCAACGCGACCCTGCCGTACATCGTCTCGCTCGCCAACAACGGCTGGGCCGAGGCGCTGCGCCGGGACGCCGCGCTCGCCCGCGGCCTCAACACCCATGACGGCAAGGTGATCTACAAGGAGGTCGCCGAGGCGCACGGCCTGGAGCACCAGGCGATCGAGACGCTGATCGGCTGACCCGCACCGGGCGGCCGACGCCCAAGTCACTCGCGCGCAAAAGGCGATTCGTCAACACCGGTCGTCAACACCGCGACCC
>NZ_JBHXLV010000103.1:0-22489 GCF_042721685.1 Streptomyces sp. NPDC058459
GCCCCCTCCCGTCGTGCGTCAGGCGTAGGCGCCGATGTCCTTGACGACGGCGAAGCCGAGCCCGTAGGCGCTCATGCCCCGGCCGTACGCGCCGACGTGGACGCCCGCCTCGGTGGCACCGGCGAGCACCCAGCCGAACTCCGACTCCCGGTAGTGGAAGGACGTCGCCACGCCGTCCACGGGCAGGGAGAGCCTGGACCACTCCGGGCCGTCGATGTCGTCGGCCAGCGCCCACGCGGTCTCGGTCTGCTGGTCCAGCCAGTCGTCGCGCAGGGTGTGGTCCATCTGGCCGGGCCAGGTGACGGACAGCAGCCCGACCCCGGCCAGCCAGGCCGCCGAGGAGACCGAGGTGGCCTCCAGCAGCCCGGTGCCGTCCGCGCTGCGGCGGGAGGGGTTCGCCGGCACGGTGACGACGACGGCGAACTTCTCCCTCGGCTCGTCCGAGGAGCCCGCGCCGTGCTCGCCCCGCACCGAGGGCTCGTCGCCGTGCCCGATCGAACCGTGCTCCACCGCCCCGTCGGCGGCCAGGCCGACCTGGAGCAGCCGGCGCGGGCCGGTGAACGCCTCGTCGAGGCCGTACCAGGGGAAAGGCGCGCGCAGATAGCCGTCGACCGTCCGGCCGCCGAGGTGGCCGTGCCGGCCGCTCTCACCGGCCGGTGACTGCGCGCTTACCCGACTCGTGGTCTCCATCTGCCCGGACGCCTCCTCGTTCTCGTCGGACCGGGGCAAGGCCCGCCCCCCTTCGGGCGTACGCGCCCGGTCCGCACAACAACTCGGCAGCATATCCACACCGCTGAGGGCAGCCCGGAACGCGGCGGGCGCTTGGGGTGCCGGGGACGGCCGATCGCACGGCGTTCTGCGGTGCGCGCGACGAAACCCGCCCGGTGAGGCGGGTTTCGTGGCGTTTCGTGAGCCGTCCGGGCGGCGCGGTGGCGTTGAGTGAGCCGACCGGGCCGCGCGGGGCCGACCGGGTGACGGCGTCCCCGGGCCTCAGGTGGCGTCGGCGTCGAAGGGCGGGCGGTCGTCCTTCGCCGGCTCGGGCTTCTTCGTCATGTCGACCCGGCCGCCGGACGCCGAGGGAGCGGACGTGGGGGCGGGTCCGGGCAGCGCCGAGGCGGTGTCGTGGCCGTTCACGGAGTCCGTCAGCTCGGCCATCTCGCGCCTGAGGTCGAAGGTGCCGCGGATGTCCTTGAGGCCCAGGTCGTCGTTGTCCAGCTGCTTGCGCAGGAACGCCTTGGGGTTGAGGTCCTCGAACTCGAAGTCCTTGAACTCCGGGCCCAGCTCGCTGCGGATGTCGTGCTTGGCGTTGTCCGAGAACTCCCGGATCTTCCGCAGCGTGCGCGACACGTCCTGGATGAACTTGGGCAGCTTGTCCGGACCGAAGACGAGCACGGCGAGGACGATGAGCGTGACCAGCTCAAGCGGCCCTATGTCATTGAACACCTGAAAGCTCCTTGCGTGTCCTCGGTCGCTCCACGGTACCCGGCACACCCTCGGAACCGGTACCGCCCCGAGGTGAGACTTGCGTCAGTCACGCCCGGACGCCCCCAGCCGCAGCGTGACGGTCCGCTCGGCACCTTGCCGCCCGACGGTGAGGCGGAGCCGGTCGCCGGGGCGGTGGGCGCGGATCTTGACGATGAGTTCCTCGCCCGAGTGCACGGGGTGCCCGTCGACCCCGGTGATCAGGTCGCCCGGCTTCAGTCCGGCCCGGTCGCCGGGGCCGCCCTTCAGCACCGCCGGGCCGCCGGCACCGCCCTCGGCGGAGACACGTGCGCCGTCACCCGAGTAGTCCATGTCGAGGCTCACGCCGATCACGGGGTGGGTGGCGTGCCCGGTGGCGATCAGCTCCTCGGCGACCCGGCGGGCCTGGTTGACGGGGATGGCGAAGCCGAGGCCCACGGAGCCGGACCGGCTCTCGGCGGAGTCGGTCTCCCGGCCGGCGGAACGGATGGCGGAGTTGATCCCGATCACGCGCGCCCGGGAGTCGAGCAGGGGGCCGCCGGAGTTGCCGGGGTTGATCGGCGCGTCGGTCTGGAGCGCGTCGACATAGCTGACGTCGGTGCCGTCGCCCTTCTGGCCGCCCGCCGTGATGGGACGGTTCTTGGCGCTGACGATGCCCGAGGTGACGGTGTTGGCCAGGTCGAAGGGGGCGCCGATGGCCACGACCGGGTCACCGACGCGTACGCCGTCGGAGTTCCCGAGGGGCAGCGGGGTGAGGCCCTGGACGCCCCTGACCCGGACGACGGCCAGGTCGTAGCCGCTGTCCCGGCCGACGACCTCGGCCTCGGCGGTGTCGCCGCTGCTGAAGGTCACCGTGATGCCGCCGGCTCCGGAGGCGGGGGCGACGACGTGGTTATTGGTGAGGATGTGCCCCCGGCCGTCGAGCACGAAGCCGGTGCCGGTGCCCGCCTCGCCGGCGCCCCGCACATGCAGGGTGACCACGCCGGGCAGCGCGCGGGCGGCTATCCCGGCGACGCTGTCCCGCGCGCGGCCGTCGGGCACGGCCCCGGCCTGCGGGAGCCGCACCCTGGTGGTGCCCTCCCGCTCGATCCAGGCGCCGGTGAACCCTCCGATCCCGCCCGCGAGGAGGGAGACGCCGAGAAGGGCGGCGACGAGCGTCCCCCGGGCGCGCCGCTTGCTCCGCGTCCCGGTGTGCTGGAGGGGGGCGGCCTGCTGGGAGGGGGGCGCGGGGTCCCAGGGGTCGTACCGGGGGACGGGGGGCGCCGCGGGGTCGTCCGGCCGGTGTGCCGGGGCGGGGGCGGCTTCCGGAGGCCGGGCGGGGGGCGGGGAGGTGGGGTCCGCCGAGGCCGGTCGCCCGGCTTCGTCCGTCGGGGGCGTGCCGTGGGCCGGGGTCGCCATGGGGTGCTGGACGGGCGGGGCGGGGGCCCAGGGGCCCGGCCCGCCGTAGGGAGGGGTGCCGTAGGGGTCGGGGTCGTGCAGCGGCCTGGAGCGGCCGGTGGCGGTGTCGTCCGTAGGCGGGTCGGCCGGGCGGGCGGCGGTCTCGTACGGCCGCTCGCCCGATCCCTCGTCCCCGGCTTTTGGCAGGCCAGCGGCGGCCTGCGGCCTGGCCAGTTCGAAGTCGCCGTCGTCCCCGGCCGGGGACGGGTCCGGCGTCGGGTTCCCCTCGCTCATGCTCTCCCCAGTCGCGGTGTGTCGCGCCCGTGCGGGCCCGACCTGACAGGATTCAACCAGGTTCGCCGGGCCCGCCGCAGGGAGCGGCCGTCACGGAGCCGGGGTGGAGGGTGCGTTCGACGGCGCGACGGCCGTCGCGGTGGCGGGGAAGGCCGGTGGCGCGAGGGGCCAGGGGTCCAGGGAGTCGAGGGAGCCCAGAGAGCCCAGGGAGCCCAGGGAGAACGGCGTGGTCTCGCCGAGGGGGCGTATCAGCGGGGAGACGGCGGCCGCACCGGCCATCACCGGCATGGCCAGGTCCCGCGCGGTGTCCTGCACCCGGGTGTCGGCCGGGGCCGGAATGCCCGGCAGCAGGGGGGCGGAGGCGGAGACCGCCGCCGCCGGGGTGCGATTGACCGCGCCGCCCCCCTGCGCGAGCAGCGGAGCGGCGGAACGGCGCCGCTGGGTGTCGGGTGCGGCCGTGCCGGCCGCGGTGCCCGCGCCCGCCGAGCGGGACGGCGCGACATTGCTCCCGGTGCCGGAGCCGCCGCGGGCGTCGGCGGTGAGGTCGCCGGGCTGGGCGGTGGTGACGCCGCCCAGGGCGACGGCCGCCAGGGACACCGCTCCGGCGGCCGCGGCGGCGAACCGCAGCCCGCGCGAGGGGGGGCGGTCGGCGACGGGGTGGACGACGGGGTGGATGCGGAAGCCGCGCTGTTCGGGGGCGTGCGCGGCGGCGGCCGGGACATGGCCGAACGCGAACCGCTCGCCGTCGCGCACGCCGAAGACGCCGTCGACGGAGCCGCGCCCGAAGGGGCCGCCGGGGGCCGCCGGGCCGTCGGCGTCGCCGCCGGGGAGGCCCTGGAGGCGGGCGAGAAAGGACTCGGAGGGCGGAGGCGGGGCGGCCTCCGCGAACACGTTCTTCAGCCGGCGCTGCGCGTCGGCCTCCGCCCGACACCGGCAACAGGTGGCCAGGTGGGCGAGGACGCGGTCGCGCGACTCATGACCGAGTTCTCCGTCCACGAGGGCGGAGAGCCGGTCTCCCAGATGCTGTTCCGCGAGGCGTGCCTCCGCGGGGTTCGGTCCGGTTCCACTCACGCGGGCGAGCCCCCTCCCCCCAGCGCGGGCACCCGGGGCAGGAACGAACGGCGCTCGGCCTTGCGGGCCTCGGGAGAGCGGTGGGCGAGGGCCTTGCGGAGCTGCGAACGGCCCCGGTGGATACGGGAGCGCACGGTGCCGAGCTTGACGCCGAGGGTCGCGGCGATCTCCTCGTACGACAGTCCCTCGATGTCGCACAGCACCACGGCGGCGCGGAACTCGGGCGCGAGGGTGTCCAGGGCCTGCTGGACGTCGGCGTCGAAGTGGGCGTCGTTGAAGACCTGCTGCGGGGACGGCTCGCGGCTGGGCAGGCGCTCGGCCGCGTCGTCGCCCAGGGCGTCGAAGCGGATGCGCTGCTTGCGCCGGACCATGTCCAGGAACAGGTTGGTGGTGATGCGGTGCAGCCAGCCCTCGAAGGTGCCCGGCGAGTAAGTCGACAGCGACCGGAAGACACGGACGAAGACCTCCTGGGTGAGGTCCTCGGCGTCGTGCTGGTTGCCCGTGAGTCGGTAGGCGAGGCGGTAGACGCGGCCACTGTGGGTGCTGACGATCTCCTCCCAGGTGGGCGGAGTCCACGCCTGCCCGTCCGCGTCGGTGGTGAAGGTCGCGGTCTGGGTCTCGCCTGCGGCGGGACCGGCGGCGTGGTGGTCAGCAGCGGTGTCGGTCACGGATTTCGGCCTGCCCGAACCGAGGAAGCGCCGCAGCACTCCCGCCCGGTCCCCGGGTGCGGCCGCACCTCCCCTGTCGGCTCTGGTGGTGTCCAGTGGAGCCCCTACCATAGCCACCTCGCCCGTTAGCTCCGGATAAGCGGTTTTACGAAACTTTGACACATGCTGGGCCGGCTCATCCGCCCGCGTCAGCATGTGCTCCACACCCTGTGTCACCCGTCACCCCCCGTCCCGTGGCCACCGCGCCCCCTCCGGCGTCGGCTCTCCTACCTGAACGCTCGGTCCCATCAGCGGGTTCCCGGCGCAACGGATACAGTCACGCCGAGGCAATCGCGGGGACAGGAGAGGGTCATTACCGGCAACCGGCAGACGAGCTGGGCGTTCGCCGACGCCTTTGTCGCCGAGGACGAGCCTTTGCTCTGGGCCCGTGACCGTGCCCGCGACGCGGGGCTGCGCTCGGTGGCGCCCAGCACGGGTGCCGCGCTGCGACTGCTCGCCGCCTCCGTGGACGCCAAGGCGGTCGCGGAGATCGGCACCGGCTGCGGGGTGTCCGGAATCCATCTGCTGCACGGAATGCGCCCCGACGGCGTGCTGACCACCGTCGATCCGGAGCCGGAGCACCAGCAGTTCGCCCGGCAGGCGTTCCGCGCCTGCGGCTTCGCCAGCAACCGGGCCCGGTTCATCCCGGGCCCCGCCCTGGACGTGCTCCCCCGTCTCGCCGACTCCGGCTACGACCTCGTGTTCTGCGACGGCGACCGGCTGGAGTACTCGGACTACCTCGCTGAATCGTTGCGGCTGCTGCGGCCGGGCGGGCTGGTGGTCTTCGAGGGCGTCTTCGCCAGTGGCCGCACGGTCGACTCCGGCCCCCAGCCCACCGAGGTGGTCCGGCTGCGCGAGCTGCTGCGCACGGTACGGGAGAGCACGGAACTGGTGACGTCACTGCTGCCGGTCGGCGACGGCCTCCTCTGCGCCGTCAGGCGCTGAGCCCACGGCCCCGACACCCAGGCACCCCGGCACCCCCGGCACCTGGCACCTGGCACCCCGGACGCGCGACCGCCCCGGCACCTGACGGGTGCCGGGGCGGTCGGGAGGAAAAGATCGCGGCGCGTCAGACGACGACCTTCTTCAGGGCGTCGCCGAGTGCCTCTGCCTCGTCGGGGGTCAGCTCGACGACGAGTCGACCGCCGCCTTCGAGCGGAACGCGCATGACGATGCCCCGCCCCTCCTTGGTCACCTCGAGCGGGCCATCACCCGTCCGCGGCTTCATGGCCGCCATGCTCGTACCCCTTCCTGAAACCAGGCTCATCGTCTGCCGACGACCCCACGAAGGGCTCCCGCGGTCCAGGAGGGACACGCGACACCGGCATCGAACACATTGCTTCCCAGCCATTATCCCGCATCCCAGGACCCGATGACCAACATCGGTCCGCATCGCTTGGGCAACGCGCGCGAGCAAAACCACTCAAAGCGGGGATGTGCCTGCGATACTGCGCCGCCCTCGGCACACCCGCCGGCCGGCTTCGTGCCGTTTTCGTTAGACGCACGTCACACGTCCGGTGCGACTGCCGGGCGGTGATCTCCGCCATGCTGTCCCCGGACAGCGGCGTACCGACCGGTACGTCATCACCCGCGAAACGGAGGGGACGCGCCATGGCCGACACCGTGCTCCACGAGGTGAGCGACGGGCTCGCCACGATCACCCTGAACCGCCCGGAGGCGATGAACGCGCTGAACGTCGCCACGAAGAACGCCCTGCGCGAGGCCGTCGAGGCCGCGGCGGCGGACGACGCGGTGCGGGCGATCCTGCTGACCGCGGCGGGCGAGCGGGCGTTCTGCGTGGGCCAGGACCTCAAGGAGCACATCGGGCTGCTGGCCGCCGACCGCGAGGGCGGAGGCGGCGGGCAGACGATGAGCACCGTCAAGGAGCACTACAACCCGATCGCGCGGGCGCTGGCGGGTGCGAGGAAGCCGGTGGTCGCCGCGGTCAACGGCGTGGCGGCCGGCGCGGGCTTCGGTTTCGCGCTGCTCGCGGACTACCGGCTGGTGGCGGACACGGCCGCCTTCAACACCTCGTTCGCGGGCGTGGCGCTCAGCGCGGACTCCGGCCTCTCCTGGACGCTGCCCCGCGTGGTCGGCACGAGCCGCGCCACCGACCTGCTGCTCTTCCCGCGCACCGTCGGCGCGCGGGAGGCGCTGGAGCTGGGCATCGCCAACCGGGTCGTCCCGGCCGCCGAGCTGCGCGCCGAGGCGGACAAGGTGGCCCGTGCCCTGGCCGCGGGCCCGACGGTCGCCTACGCGGCGATCAAGGAGGCCGTGGCGTACGGGCTGACGCACTCGCTGGACGAGGCGCTGGAGAAGGAGGACGAGTTGCAGACCCGCGCGGGTGCCTCCGCGGACCACGTCATCGCCGTGCAGGCGTTCGTGCAGAAGGAGAAGCCCAGGTTCGTGGGCCGCTGATCCTCGTGACGGCCGGGCGGGGCAGGGCACTTGACCCCCGCCCCGGCCGGTCCGCGCCTCAGCCGCGGAGGGCGGCGCCCCGGCTGACGCAGGCTGCCAGGTGGTCGTCCACCAGACCGCACGCCTGCATCAGCGCGTACGCCGTGGTGGGGCCGACGAATCGCAGGCCGCGCTTCTTCAGCGCCTTGGACAGGGCGGTGGACTCCGGGGTCACCGCGGCCACGTCGGCCGGCACCTCGGGTACGGGCCGTGCCGCCGGGTCGGGGGCGTGGGACCAGATCAGCTCGTCCAGCTCGCCGCCGGACCAGCCGGCCAGCACGCGCGCGTTGGCGAGCGTGGCGTCGACCTTGGCGCGGTTGCGGATGATGCCGGGGTCCGCGAGGAGCCGCTCGCGGTCCTCGTCGGTGAACGCGGCGACCTTCTCGATCCGGAACTCCGCGAACGCGACCCGGAAGGTGGGCCGGCGCCGCAGGATGGTGATCCAGGACAGCCCGGACTGGAACGCCTCCAGGCTGAGCCGCTCGAAGAGGGCGTCGTCCCCGTGCACCGGGCGCCCCCACTCCTCGTCGTGGTAGGCGACGTAGTCCTCGGTGGAGAGCGCCCAGGGGCAGCGCAGCGCGCCGTCCGCCCCGGCGAGGGCCTCCCCGGTGCTCATCGGACGTCCTCCGGGCCGGGCTCGGCCGGCGGGGGCTGAACGGCACGGGCACCGGCGAGCGCGCTCCGCAGGTCCGCGATCCGGGCGTCCCGCTCACCGAGTTCGGCGGCCAGGCGGCTGAGGGCGTCGTCCACGTCGGCCATGCGGTAGCCGCGCGCCGCGACCGGGAAGCGCAGGCCCTCCACATCGGCGCCGTGCAGCGGGCGGTCCGCGGGCAGCGGGTCCTGGAGCCGCTCGGGCGCGGCGTCCTGGAGCGGGGCGCTCTCGCCGCCGCCCACCACGGCGAGCGTCACCGCGCCGACCACGACGGCCAGCGCGAGGACCAGGAACAAGAACATCAGCATCGCCAGGGTTCCCCAAGCTCGATGTGCCGGACGCCGGTCCCTTCGGACCCCGCGTCCGGAAGCCGGATGTGTCTGGGTCCGATCGTGCCATGCGAGGCTGACAGTCCGGGCCGCAGGCGCCGGACGACCGGGGTACGCAGAAGGTACGCAGAACGTACGCAGAGGTACGAGGAGAGGTCACGAGGGATGCTCAGGCTGGGCAAGCGGGAATTCGGGGCGCGCGAACCGGTGATCATGGCGATCGTGAACCGGACCCCGGACTCCTTCTACGACCGGGGGGCGACGTTCGCCGACGACGCCGCTCTCGCGCGCGTGGAGCGCGCTGTGGCGGAGGGCGCGGCCATCGTGGACATCGGCGGGGTGAAGGCCGGGCCGGGCGAGGAGGTCACCGCCGAGGAGGAGGCCCGGCGCACGGTCGGTTTCGTGGCGGAGGTCCGGCGCCGCTTCCCCGATGTGGTCATCAGCGTGGACACCTGGCGGGCCGAGGTGGGCGCGGCGGTGTGCGAGGCGGGCGCGGACCTGCTGAACGACGCGTGGGGCGGTGCGGACCCGGGCCTCGCGGAGGTCGCCGCGCGCTACCGGGTGGGCCTGGTGTGCACGCACGCCGGGCGCGCGGAGCCCCGTACCCGCCCGCACCGGGTGGCCTACGACGACGTGATGGCCGACATCCTGGACGTGACCCTGGGGCTGGCGGAGCGGGCGGTGGCGCTGGGGGTGCCGCGCGAGTCGGTGCTGATCGACCCGGGGCACGACTTCGGCAAGAACACCCGGCACAGCCTGGAGGCGACCCGCCGGCTGGACGAGATGGTGGCGACGGGCTGGCCGGTGCTGGTGTCGCTGTCCAACAAGGACTTCGTCGGGGAGACCCTGGACCGCCCGGTGAAGGAGCGGCTGATCGGCACGCTGGCGACCACGGCGGTCTCGGCGTGGCTGGGGGCGCGGGTGTACCGGGTGCACGAGGTCGCGGAGACCCGGCAGGTGCTGGACATGGTGGCGTCGATCGCGGGCCACCGGCCCCCGGCGACGGCCCGTAGGGGTCTCGCCTGACAGGGAATCCCCTCGGGGGCTGGCCCGACAGGCGATCCCCTCGGGGGACGGCCCCCTGGGAGCCGCCCCCGAGGGGATCGGGTACTAGCGGGCCGCTTCCTTGGAGACCAGGGCGACCGCCTCGTCCACGTCGTCCGTCACGTGGAACAGCATCAGGTCCTTCTCCGCGGCCTTGCCCTGGGCGACCAGCGTGTCGCGCAGCCAGTCCATCAGCCCGCCCCAGTAGTCGCCGCCGAACAGCACGATCGGGAAGCGGGTCACCTTCTGGGTCTGCACCAGGGTGAGCGCCTCGAACAGCTCGTCCAGCGTGCCGAGCCCGCCGGGCAGCACGACGAAGCCCTGCGCGTACTTCACGAACATCATCTTGCGGACGAAGAAGTACCGGAAGTTGAGCCCGATGTCGACGTACTGGTTCAGCCCCTGCTCGAAGGGCAGCTCGATGCCCAGGCCGACCGAGACGCCGCCCGCCTCCAGCGCGCCCTTGTTGGCCGCCTCCATGGCACCGGGACCACCCCCGGTGATCACCGCCCAGCCGGCCTCGACCAGACCGCGCCCGAGCCGCACACCGGCGTCGTACTCCGGCGAGTCCACCCGGGTCCGGGCCGAGCCGAACACGCTGATCGCGGGCGGGAGTTCGGCCAGGGTGCCGAAGCCCTCGATGAACTCCGACTGGATGCGCAGCACCCGCCAGGGGTCGGTGTGCACCCAGTCGTTGGGGGCACGCTCGTCCAGCAGCCGCTGGTCCGTGGTACTGGCCTGGACCTGGCCCCGCCGCCGGAGTACCGGGCCGAGCCGCTGCTCGTCCGGTGGGCGCTTCTTCCCCTCGGGGTTTCCGGTAGCCATGTGCGCTCCCTCCGCTTGCCGGTGTTTCGTGCCTCAGCCTAGATCCGCATCCGTTACGGAGGGGGGACGTGAGCATGTCCGGAACGCGGCGCCGCGCGGTGCGGGCGTCACGCGCTGAGCCAGGCGCGCAGCCGCTCCTCGCCCGCGAGGACCTTCGCCACCTCGACCCGCTCGTCCCGCTTGTGCGCCAGGTGGGGGTTGCCGGGGCCGTAGTTGACCGCCGGGATGCCGAGGGAGGCGAAGCGGGAGACGTCCGTCCAGCCGTACTTGGGCATCGGAGTGCCGCCGACCGCCTCGATGAACGCCGCGGCGGCCGGGTGGGACAGGCCGGGCATCGCGGCGCCGCTGTGGTCGTCGACCACGAACTCCTCGACGCCGCAGTCCGCGAACACCTCACGGACGTGCGCGACGGCCTCCTCCTCGGTGCGGTCGGGCGCGTAGCGGAAGTTGACCGTGACCACGCACTCGTCCGGGATGACGTTGCCGGCCACTCCCCCGCCGACGCGGACGGCGTTGAGGCCCTCGCGGTACTCCAGCCCGTCGATCACCGGCCACCGGGGCTCGTAGGAGGCGAGGCGGGCGAGGATCGGGGCGGCGGCGTGGATGGCGTTGGAGCGAGCCCATCCAGCCGCGCGCGGAGTGGGCCCGCTCGCCCCTGGTCCTCAGCAGCACCCGGAGCGTGCCCTGGCAGCCGCCCTCGACCTCGCCGTCGGAGGGCTCCAGCAGCACCGCGAAGTCGCCCTGGAGCAGCTCGGGGCGGGCCTCGGCGAGGTGCTTGAGGCCGTTCAGCTCGGCGGCGACCTCCTCGTTGTCGTAGAAGACGAAGGTCAGGTCGCGGTTGGGCGCGGGGACGGTGGCCGCGATGCGCAGCTGGACCGCCACGCCGGCCTTCATGTCGCAGGTGCCGCAGCCCCACAGCACGCCGTCCGCGTCGAGGCGGGAGGGGACGTTCTCCGCGATCGGGACGGTGTCGATGTGCCCGGCGAGGATGACGCGTTCCGCGCGGCCCAGCGAGGTGCGCGCGATGACGTTGTTGCCGAAGCGCTCCACCGTGAGGTGGGGCAAAGGGCGCAGCGCGGCCTCGATCGCGTCGGCCAGGGGCTGCTCCGTACCGCTCTCCGACGGGATGTCCACGAGCCCGGCGGTCAGCTCGGCGGCGTCCAGTGTGAGGTCAAGGGTGGTGTCGGCCATGCCGGTGACCCTAGCGCCCGCCCGGCCGGGGGCCGCCGCACCACCGGGCGCGGGCCTGGGGTGAGGCCGGTCACGGGCTCCAGTACCTTGTACGCGTGTCAGAGCCGTCCCCCTCCCGTCCCGAGTCGCGCCCCGAGTCCCGTCCCGAGTCCCGCCCCAGGCGGCGCGGCCGGGTGCTCCGGATCGGCGCGGCCCTGCTCGTCCTCGCCGGTGTCGGCGCGTACCTGGTGGTGCAGTACGTCACCGGGGGCGTCGGCACGCGTGGCTGCACGGTGGTCTCCGCGCGGGACGACTCGGAGTCGTACGAGTTCACGCCCGAGCAGGCCGTGAACGCGGCCACCATCGCCGCCGTCGGCACCGGGCGCGGGATGCCCGAGCGCGCGGTGACCATCGCGCTCGCCACCGCGCTCCAGGAGTCGGGGCTGCGCAACATCGAGCACGGGGACCGGGATTCGCTGGGGCTGTTCCAGCAGCGGCCCTCGCAGGGCTGGGGCACCGAGCGGCAGATCATGGACCCGGCCTACTCGGCGGGCATCTTCTACGCGCACCTGGCCCGGGTGCCGGACTACGCCGGGCTCCCGCTCACCGTCGCGGCGCAGAAGGTGCAGCGCAGCGGCTTCCCGGAGGCGTACGCCAAGCACGAGCCGGACGCCGTGCTGCTGGCCGCCGCGCTGACCGGCCGCTCGGCGGCCACCCTGACCTGCGAGGGCCGCCCGTCGCGCACCGCCGGGGCGACCGGCCCGGACGCGGTGCGGGCGGCGCTGGTACGGGACTTCGGGCGCGACGCGCTCCAGGAGGCCGGCGCGGTGGTGGGCGGCAGGGCCGTGCCCTCGCCCTCTCCCTCGCCCAGCGTGACCGCCACGGCGCGCGGGCGGACGGTGACCGTGCCGGTGCCGCAGGGCACACGACCGGACGCCGACGGGCGCGGCGAGCGGCAGCGGGGCTGGCAGCTCGCCCAGTGGGCGGTGGCCAACTCCTCGGCGCTGCGGATCGCCCGGGTGACCTACGAGGGGCGGGAGTGGACCGCGTCCAACGGCGGCGGGGACTGGCATCCGGTGCGGACCCCCACGTCGGGCACGGCCGGCGCGGAGTCGTCGCTCGCGTCCGTCCGGATCGTCGCGGGGCCCTGAGAGAGCTGCGGACGCCTGTGCGGGGGCACCCTCGTACGGGTTGCGGGACTCTTCGGGGGGCGTGTTCGGGGGCAGGGGGCGCAGCACGGGCCCGAACCCTTGCGCCGCAAGGGGTGTAAGGATTCTTCGGGGCGGCTTCCGGAGCGCCTTTGCCCGTTTTTATCCACACCCGATAATGCGACGCGTTATCCAGTCTTTACCTTCGGCGTCCGCAACCTTCGGCGGGTTCGAGCGGTAGTCACGGCGTCCGGGCTCGGACACCACACCGAATCCCTCCTGTCGAAGCTGTCGAATGGAGCATCATGTCCCTCCCCCTGACTCGTCGGATCGCCCGTGCCGCGCTGCTCGTCGCCGCGGGTGCGGCCGCCGGGGTCGGCGCAGCCGGCACCGCCGGTGCCGCCACCAACCAGCCCACCGTGCCGGACCTCGGCGGCCTGACCAAGCTGGACGGCGCGACCCACGTGGACAAGGCCGTGAGCGGGCTGGCGGGCAGCAAGGCCGTGAAGAAGGCCGTTCCGGCGCCGGCGGCGGGCAAGGCGGCGGGGAACGTCCTGGGCGGCCTCCCGCTGAAGGGGCTGCCGCTCGGCTAGCCGTTCGCCTGACGAGGGGGTCCCGGCACGCCCGGGGCCCCCTCGTCACGTCCTCACGCGGTCAGCCGCGCCACTGCCTCGTCGATACGCTCGTCCGTCGCCGTCAGCGCCACGCGGACGGACTTCTCGCCCGCCTCGCCGTAGAAGTCACCCGGTGCCACCAGGATGCCGAGGCCGGCGAGGTGGGCGACGGTGTCCCAGCAGGACTCGTCCCGGGTGGACCAGAGGTAGAGGCCGGCCTCGCTGTGCTCGATACGGAAGCCGTGGGACAGCAGGGCGGCGCGCAGCCTGTCCCGGCGGGCGGCGTACCGCTCGCGCTGGAGGCGCACGTGCTCGTCGTCGCCGAGGGCGGCCACCGCCGCGGCCTGGGTCGGCGCGGAGCTCATCATGCCGCCGTGCTTGCGGATCTCCAGCAGCGGCATCAGCACCGCCGGGTCGCCCGCGAGGAAGGCCGCGCGGTAACCGGCCAGGTTGGACCGCTTGGACAGGGAGTGGACGGCCACGATGCCGTCGTAGGAGCCGCCGTTGACGTCCGGGTGGAGGACCGAGACGGGGTCGGCCTCCCAGCCCAGTTCGAGGTAGCACTCGTCGGAGGCGATCAGCACGCCGTGCTCGCGGGCCCAGGCGACGATCCCGGTCAGCTCCTCCCGGGAGAGGACCTTGCCGGTGGGGTTGGACGGCGAGTTCAGCCAGAGCAGCTTCAGGTTCGCGGGGTCCAGCTCGCGCGGGTCGTCGTAGCTCACGTGCCCGGCGCGGGCGAGTCGGGCGCCGACCTCGTAGGTCGGGTAGGCCAGGCGCGGGTGGGCCACCTGGTCGCCGGGGCCGAGTCCCAGCTGGGTGGGCAGCCAGGCGACGAGTTCCTTGGAGCCGACGACCGGCAGGACATGGCGGTGGGTGACGTCACGGGCGCCGAGGCGGCGCTCCAGCCAGCCGGTGATCGCGTCGCGCAGCGCGGGCGTGCCCCAGACCGTCGGGTAGCCCGGTGAGTCGGCCGCGTCGGCCAGCGCCTTCTGGATCAGCTCGGGCACCGGGTCGACCGGGGTGCCGACCGACAGGTCGACGAGGCCGCCGGGGTGCGCGGCGGCGGTCTTCTTGTACGGCTCCAGCTTGTCCCAGGGGAAGGCGGGGAGCCGGTCGGAGACTGCTGACACGGGGCGTGCTCTCTTTCCTAGGGGGCGCAAACGCCTCGGTCCCGCACAGCCGGGGGTGACAGGGCCGTGCGGGACCGAGGCGGCGCGCTCATGCGGGACGCCGGACCGTCGGCACGGTCACTCGCCCTGCGGCGGCAGCGCGGCGATGAAAGCGTGGTCGCGTTCGATCAGACCCAGCTTGCTGGCGCCGCCGGGAGAGCCCAGCTCGTCGAAGAACTCGACGTTCGCCTTGTAGTAGTCCTTCCACTCCTCCGGAGTGTCGTCCTCGTAGAAGATCGCCTCGACCGGGCAGACCGGCTCACAGGCTCCACAGTCGACGCATTCGTCCGGGTGGATGTACAAGGACCGCTGGCCCTCGTAGATGCAGTCGACCGGGCACTCCTCGATGCACGCCTTGTCCTTGACGTCGACACAAGGCTGCGCGATGACGTAGGTCACGCTGTCGTTCCTCCTCGGTAGGGCGCCGGCGGGCCTCCTCAGGCTCCGCCGCCTGGCGCGCGGAAAGCGCGGCGTCGTCGATGCCCGCACCTAGTATCTCCGTTCCGGAGCGTGATCCGTACAGGAGGGGTGGAGCGACCCGTGGAAATCTCGGTGACAGGACGGCTCAAGGTCCTCATCACCCCAGCGGATGTGGGCAAAAGGGTATCGGTACGTCAGGTGACGGGGTCGGGTGCGGCGGGCGAGAAGTTCACCGACACGATCGGCGTTCTCACATCCTGGGACGACGACGGCGTGCTCATGATCACACGCCGGGACGGCCGGGTGGTCGGCGTAGCGGCGTCGTCGCTGGTCGCGGGCAAGATCGTGCCCGCCGCCCCGGCGCGTCGCCGGGGTCCGTCGGCGGGCTACGAGGAGCTGGCGAGGGTCGTAGCGCGGTCATGGCCGCCGCTGGAGAGCGAGCGGCTCGGCGCGTGGGAGCTGCGGGCGGCGGGCGGCTTCACCCGGCGCGCCAACAGCGTGCTGCCGCTCGGTGAGCCGGGGCTTCCGCTCGACGCGGCCCTGACTTCCGTAAGAGGCTGGTACGGCGAGCGCGGACTGCCCGCCCATGTGCAGACCGCCACCGGCGCCGAGGGTACGCAGGAGCTGCTGTCGGCGGAGCTGGAGCGGCGCGGCTGGACGCGGGAGGTGACGGCCGAGGTGTGGACCGGGGCGCTGGCGCCGGTCGCGGACCGGGCCGATGGCGCCGGTGTGGTGCTCTCCCGCGAGGCGGACGGGGCGTGGCTCGCGCGGTATCGGCGCGAGGGAGTGAGCGAGGTGGCCCTGCGGGTGCTCGGCGGGGGACCGTCGGTGTGGTTCGCCCGCGTGCCCGGCGCGGACGGCGAGCCGCCGGCGGCGATCGGGCGGTGCGTGGTGGACGGCCGCTGGGCGGGTTTCGCCGCCGTGGAGGTCGATCCGGTCCGGCGGCGGCAGGGGCTGGCCACCGAGGTGCTGGCCGCGCTGGCCCGCCGGGCGCTGGACGAGGGCGCCTCGGCGGCGTGGCTCCAGGTGGAGCAGGACAACGAGGGCGCGCGTCGGCTGTACGACGGGCTCGGCCTCGCCCGGCATCACGCGTACCACCACTACCGGGAGCCGGACGAGACCGGCCCCGGACGGTCGTAGGGACCCGTGGTGAGCGCCCAGGAACCGGCCCGGCGGCCCGCCTTCCCGCCCCCGTACCCACCGCCTGCCGCGCGGTCGGCACAGCTGCGGCAGCGGTTCGCCGAGGAGGCGCGGTCGCAGTGGCCGGACCTGTCCGCGCTGTGCCTGCTGATCGGCGCGGAGGCGGACGGCTCGCTGGACGAGGCCGGGATCGACGCGGCCCAGATCGAGCTGGACGACCTCGCCGGGCGGCTGCCGTACCGGCCGGGCGGGCCGCTGGCGTGGGCGCGGGCGGTGGGCCGGCTGCTGGGCGGCACCCAGGGGTTCCGGGGTACGGGCGGGGAGTACGAGCGACTGGAGTCCTCGCTGCTGCACTCGGTGCTGCGGCGGCGGCGCGGGCTGCCGATCCTGCTGTCGGTGGTGTGGATGGAGGTCGCCCGGCGGGCGGGCGCCCCGGTGTACGGGGTGGCGCTGCCTGGTCACTTCGTGGTCGGCTTCGGCACGGCCGGCGACCGGGTGCTGGCGGACCCCTTCGACGGTGGCCGGGTGCTCAGCGGGATGGACACCGAGCTGCTGGTGGCCGGTGCCACGGGCGCGCCGCTGGAGCCCTCGATGCTGGTCCCGGCGGCCCCCCTCCAGGTCGTCCAGCGCATCCTGAACAACATCCGCGCCTGGGCCACCGCCCGCCCCGAGCGCTCGGACGTGGCGCTGGGTGCCGTCGAGCTGGCCATGCTCCTCCCGTCCCGCCCGGCCCACCTGCGCTACGAACGCGCCCGCCTGCTGGTCCAGCGCGGCGAGTTCACCGAGGGCGCGGCGGAACTGGACGCGTACGCGGAGCTGGTCTCGGTGGTCGACCCGACGGCCGAGGAGAAGGCCCGCGCACAGGCCCGTGCGGCGCGAGCCCAGCTGAACTGACCGGCCGTGGTCAGACCCCCTCCGGGAGGCGGGTGGTGCCGAGGCGTCGCCGGAGGCCGTCTATGTGGGTGCGCAGGACGTCCTCGGCTTCCTCCGCGGTCAAGTGGCCGATGAGCACCTGGGTGGTGAGGCCATCGGCGAGGGCGAGCAGCGTCCGGGCCTCGGCGCGGTGTTCCTCGCGGAGCAGGGCGATCTCGTCGGCCGCGTGCCCCGGTGCGGCGGCGGCCGACCGGTCCGGGCTCGCGGCCAGGCGGGCCCGCAGCCGCCCGGTGAGGCGGTCGCCGACCTGCCCGACGGCGAACAGGAGCATCGCCTCCTTGCTGATGACGCTCATGGGGACCTGGCTCGGCATCCGGCGCTCCTGGGCGCGGTTCCTCGACGAGTACCCGCTGCTGCTCGGACCGGTGTTCACCGAGCCGCCCGTCGAGCCGGGGCTGGAGTCACGCGACGAGGCGGGGCGGGACCGGGTCGCCGGGGGCATGCGCCTGTGCGCGGTGACCAGCTTCGTAGGCGTCCCCGCGGTCGCCGTACCGACCGGAGCCGCGGGCGGGCTGCCGGCCGGCGTGCAGATCGTCGGGCGCGCGTTCCGGGAGGATCTGTGCCTGGCCGCCGCCCAGGAGATCGAGGACCGCCTCGGCGTGCTCACCCCGGTCGACCCCCGCCCCGGGGCACCGGGTGCCGGCCGCTAGGGCCTGTCCGGCGGATCTTTGTGGGTAGCCTGCGGCGTCTGGTGCGTGCTCTCGGCGTGCGCCCGGATCTCCCTCGTACTGGACGTACTCGGGTGATTCGGGCGTGCGGCGAGAGTGCGTGCCGGGCGTCGCAGGCCCGCAAAGATCCGCCGGACAGGCCCCAGGCGCCAGGCTCAGAGCCAGCCCTTCTCGCGGGCGATGCGGACGGCCTCCGCCCGGTTGCGTACCGCGAGCTTCTGGATGGCGGTGGAGAGGTAGTTGCGGACCGTGCCCTGGGAGAGGTGGAGGGTGCGGGCGAGTTCGGCGTTGGTGGAGCCGTCGGCGGCGGCGCGGAGGATCTCGCGTTCGCGGTCGGTCAGCGGGTTGGCGCCGTCGGCCAGGGCGGCGGCCGCCAGGGTGGGGTCGATGACGCGTTCCCCGGTGAGCACCTTGCGTACGGCGGCGGCGAGTTGGGCGGCGGGGGCGTCCTTGACGAGGAAGGCGTCGGCGCCCGCCTCCATGGCGCTGCGGAGGTAGCCGGGCCGGCCGAAGGTGGTGAGGACGACGAGCTTCACGCCGGGGTGCGCGCGGTGGACCCGGGCGGCGGCCTCTATACCGGTGCAGCCGGGCATCTCGATGTCGAGCAGGGCCACGTCCACCCCGTGCTCCGCGACGGCGGCCAGCACCTCGTCCCCGCGCGCGACCTGGGCGACGACCTCGATGTCGTCCTCAAGACCGAGCAGCGCGGCGAGCGCCTCGCGGACCATCGACTGGTCCTCGGCGAGGAGGACCTTGATCGTGCTCGTCATGCCCCGGATACTACGTCCGCCACGGCGGCCGACGGGACGCGGGCGACCACCCGGAATCCCTTGGCGGACCGGCCCGCCTCCAGGGTGCCGCCCACCGGCTGGAGCCGTTCCGCGAGGCCGGTGAGCCCGTTGCCGGGCCCCTTGCCCGAGCCGCCGGAGCCGTTGTCCTCGACGGAGAGTTCCAGCACCGGGCCGTCCAGGGTGTGCCGGTGCAGCAGCTCGACCGCGCACCGCTCGGCCCCGCTGTGCCGGACCACGTTGGTGACGGCCTCCCGCAGCGTCCACGCGAGCGCGGCCTCGGCCTCCTCGGGCAGCCCGGCGAGGCCGGGCTCGGCGGGGAGGTCGGCGATGACCCCGGCCGCCGTCAACGCGACCTGTGCGCCCGCGAGTTCGGCGGCGAGCCGTGGCCGCCGGTACCCGGTGACGGCCTCGCGGACGTCGACCAGCGCCTGCCGGCTGACCCGCTCGATGTCCGCGACCTGCTGGGCGGCCTCCTCCGGCCGGCCGGGCAGCATCCGCCCCGCCAGCTCGCTCTTGAGGGTGATCAGGGACAGCGAGTGCCCCAGCAGGTCGTGCAGGTCGCGGGCGAGCCGCAGCCGCTCCTCGTTGGCGGCGAGCTGCGCCACCGTGGCCCGCGCCTCGCGCAGCTCCACGGTGGTGCGCACCAGCTGCCGTACGCCGGTCATCGCGAAGCCGATCAGCACCACCAGCAGGAGCAGGTTCCGGGCCCCCTCCTCGTCGGTGTGCAGGCCGACCAGGTACATCACGGCCGCCGAGGCCGGGATCGCCCAGTAGGTGGCCTTCGTGGGCAGGGTCGCCCCGCAGGCCACCGAGAGGTAGACGAACAGGCCGAGCCAGGCGCCGCCGAGGGTGTAGGCGAGCAGCGGCGCGAGGATGCCGAGGGCCGGCAGGAGCAGGACGACGGCCGGTCCGGAGAAGGTCCGGCCCATGTTGCGGAAGACCAGCCCCAGGTAGACCGCGACGAACGCCGCGAGCCCCGCCGCCCCGGCCCAGGTGGCCGCCGTGCTGTGGCCGCCGCTGACCAGGTCGTGGACGGGTGAGCTGAGGAAGACCAGCCAGACGCCGATCCACAGCACCTTCACCACCAGTTCGCGGCGCCCCCGCGGCGGACGCCCCACGGGGGTGTCCGTCCCGGGTCCGGACCACGGGTCCTCGGTCATCGCGTTCACGCCTTCAGCGTGTCCTTCCGGTACAGCCAGGCCGCGCCGCCCGCGAAGAGGACGAAGTACACGGCGAGGACGGCGACGTCCCGCGCCTGCGGGGCCTGGCTCTGCTCGACCGCGCGTCCCAGGGCAGCGTACGCGTACGTCGGCAGCCACTCGGCGATGTCCTGGAGCCAGCGCGGGAACCCGGCCGAAGGCATCCACAGGCCGCCGAGGAGGGAGAGCGAGAAGTAGACGATCATCGTGATGGGCCGTACCGCGTCCCCGGAGGCGAGGTAGCCGATGGCGACGCCGAGCGCGGCGAAGACCAGGCTGCCGGCCCAGATGACGCCGGTGAGGGCGAGCCACTGCCAGGCGTCGAGGCGTACGTCCTTCACCACGGCGGCCACGATGAACACCATCACGATGGACGGCAGGCTCACCACGGCCGCGCTGGCGGTCTTGGCGAGGACGTACCCGTGGCCGGGCAGCGGGGTCAGCCGGAGCTGGCGCACCCAGCCGCTCTCCCGCTCCTTGGCGATGCGCTCGCTGTTGCCCATCAGCACGGCGGTGAGGGCGCCGAAGGAGGCCATGGAGACCATCAGATAGGTGGCGACGGTCAGGCCGGTGCCGTCCACCTTCTCGTCGGTGCCCGAACTCCCCGCGAAGATCAGGAAGATGATCGAGGGGTAGAGCACGGAGAAGAACAGGAACTTGCGGTTGCGCAGGGCGCGGGCCAGCTCCAGCTTGATCAGGGCCCGTGAGGCGAGGATGCCGGTCATGCGCGCTTGGCCTCCTCGGCCTCGGTGATGGCGACGAAAGCCTGCTCCAGGCCGAGCCCGGCGACTTCGAGGTTGCGGGGGTAGAGGCCGAGCCCGTACACGGCGTGCACGGTGGCGTCGGCGTCGGCGGACTGGATGCGGACGGTCTGCCCGGAGACGTCGAACGAGGTCAGCGCGGGCAGGGCGGCCAGCGCGGGCTCGTCGATCGTGCCGTCCAGGTCGAAGGAGACCCGGCGGGCGCCCGCGCGGGCCTTGATCTCGGCGGCGGTGCCGTCGGCCAGCAGCCGCCCCCGGTGCAGGACGAGGACACGGTCCGCGATGGCGTCGGCCTCTTCGAGGTAGTGCGTGGCGAAGAGGACGGTACGGCCCTGGTCGGCCTGCTCGCGCATGGTGGACCAGAACGCGTGCCGGGCGGAGACGTCCATGCCGGTGGTCGGCTCGTCCAGCACGATCAGGTCGCTGTCCCCGGCGGTGGCCAGGGCGAACCGGACGCGCTGGGCCTGGCCGCCGGAGAGCTTGTTGACCTTGCGGTCGGCGATCTGCGCGATGCCGGCGCGGGCGAGCACGTCGGAGGCGGGGTGCGGGCGAGGGTGCAACGAGCAGGCGAGGCCGACCAGTTCGGCCACCGTCACGTCCTCCATCAGCCCGCCGCTCTGCAGCATCGCCCCGACCCGCCCGGCGGTGATGCCCTCCCGCGGGCTGGTCCCGAACACGGTGACCTGCCCGGCGTCGGGCTGCTTCAGCCCGAGCAGCAGATCGAGGGTGGTGGACTTGCCCGCGCCGTTGGGCCCGAGCAGGGCGACGGTCTCGCCGGGCCGCAGACTGAGCGCGAGGCCGTCGACCGCGCGGACGCTGCCGTACACCTTGCTCACCTGGTCGAACCCGGCCACCACCGGCGCGGCGGTCGCGGGCGGTGCCGCTGTGGTTGTCATGCCGTCCATGCTGACGGCCAGGGGGGTGACGGCGGCAGTGCCGTCGGTCCTGGGTGCCGGATGACAGATGTCATACGACGGCGAGGGCACCCGGTGTGTGCCCGGATGCCCTCGCCGTGCCGTGTCCGGCTAGTTCGGCGCGGTGTCGATGACGCCGACGCGCTCCGCCGGGGTCCTGCCGACCAGGGCCTTGCGCAGGGCCGCCACCACGTCCTGCGGGAGCAGGTCGCGCTTGCCGGTCGCGCTCTCCACCTTCACCCCCGCGAAGGTGGTGCCGTACGCCTCCTTGAGCGCCTCCAGGTCGTAGGTGTCGGTCAGCTTCCCGCCGACCGCCTTGAACCCGAGGATCTTCGGCAGCGACTTGCGCCCGAAGTTGATGCTGTGCGCAGCGTCGACCCGGACGGTGACGAGGTCGGACATCGCCGGCTCGGCGAACGCCTTCATCTCCCGGTCCACCTCGGCGTTCGGCACCGTCGGCTGCCGGGTGGCCGTGGGCACGGTCACCGGGGTCGCGGTGCCGGTCTCGATCAGGGTGCGGTACGCCTGCTCGACGGCCTTGGTGGAGCCGGCCGCGTCGATGGCCTTGCCGGGCTTGCCGTAGACCGCGACGGCTTTGCCGGACTCGAACTTGATGCCGCCCTCGACGACCGAGCCCGAGCCGCCGCCCGCCTGCTGAAGAGCGACCTGGAGCTTCTCCTCGTCCACCGGGGTGACCGGCTGGACGACCCGCTTCCGCCCGAAGAGGGAGCCGATGACGGAGAGCGGGTTGTAGTCGCTCTTGGCGGCGTCGCTGACCGTGGCCTGGTAGTCGAACTGCAGGCCCGCCTTGTCCGGGGTGAGCGCCACGCTGCCGCCGCCCACGGAGAGCTGGAGCGGCTTGTTCACCCGGTCCCGGAAGGCGTCGTCCAGCTTCTTGACCGCGTTGTCCCGGGTGCCGCCGCCGATGTCCACGCCGAGCACGGTGGTGCCCTTGGGCACGTCGGTGCGGTTCATCAGCAGTCCCGCGCCGTAGGCACCGCCCACGACGACGACCACACCGGCGACCAGCAGCACCAGCTTGCTGCGGCCCTTCTTCTTCCTGGCCTGCGGCGCGGCCTTGGCCTGCGGGGCGGGCGGCTTGGGGGCCGTGTGCGCCGGGCTGTCCCCGGCGGGGCCGAACGGGTCGGCGGCCTCGTCGCCCGGGAAGACCGGGATGCCGCTGGTGACGGTGTGTCCGGAGACGCCGGCGTGCGGCGCGCGGCCGGGGGCGTTCGGGGCGCCGGCGAGCTGCTGCGGGGTGAGGATCGCGGTGTCGTCGCCGAGCGGGTTCCCGGCCTGCGGGGCGCCTTGCGGGCGGCCCTGCGGGCGCCGGGCGCCCGTGGGG
>NZ_JBHXLV010000104.1:0-22442 GCF_042721685.1 Streptomyces sp. NPDC058459
GCGCTGAGCACCGGCCGCCCTTCGTTCTCGCCTGCCGCGTCGCCTACTGCTGCGGGGGAGCCTGGGGAGGCTGCGGGTGACCGGAGTACGGCGGGTACTGCGGCTGACCGGGCTGCTGGGGGTACGGCTGGCCCTGGGGGTGCTGCTGCGGGTAGGGCTGCGGCTGCTGCGGGTACGGCTGCGACTGCGGCTGCTGGGGTGGGTACTGCTGCTGGCCCGGTACGAACGGCTGGCCCGGCTGCCGCGGGTACGGCCGGCCGGGACCCGGCTGCCCCGGCAGCGGCGGAGCCGCGACCGGCGGCGGGTTGCCGTCCCTGGTCCACAGCCCGTGCGCCTGCTGGTGCCGTACGAAGTCCTCGGCGACCATCGCCGCGAGCGTGAAGTACGCCTCGCGCACCTTCGGCCGCATCATGTCGAGGTTCACCTCGGCACCGGCCGACAGATGCTCGTCGAAGGGCACCACGACCACACCCCGGCACCGCTGCTCGAAGTGCGACACGATGTCATCGACCTTGATCATCTTGCCGGTCTCGCGGACCCCGGAGATCACCGTGATCGAGCGGGAGACCAGGTCGGCGTAGCCGTGCGCGGACAGCCAGTCCAGCGTGGTGCTGGCGCTGCTCGCACCGTCCACCGAGGGGGTGGAGATGATGATCAGCTGGTCGGCGAGGTCCAGCACCCCGCGCATCGCGCTGTAGAGCAGCCCGGTGCCCGAGTCGGTCAGGATGACCGGGTACTGCCTGCCCAGCACGTCGATCGCGCGCCGGTAGTCCTCGTCGTTGAACGTGGTCGAGACCGCAGGGTCCACGTCATTGGCGATGATCTCCAGACCGGAGGACGCCTGCGAGGTGAACCGCCGGATGTCCATGTACGAGTTCAGATGCGGGATCGCCTGCACCAGGTCACGGATGGTCGCACCGGTCTCCCGGCGCACCCGGCGGCCGAGCGTGCCGGCGTCCGGGTTGGCGTCGATGGCGAGGATCTTGTCCTGCCGCTCCGAGGCCAGGGTGGAGCCCAGCGCGGTGGTCGTGGTCGTCTTGCCGACGCCGCCCTTGAGGCTGATCACCGCTATCCGGTAGCAGGACAGCACCGGGGTGCGGATCAGCTCCAGCTTGCGCTGCCGCTCCGCTTCCTCCTTCTTGCCGCCCAGCCTGAACCGGGACGCGGCCGCCGGGCGTCCGCTGCGCGTCTTCTGCCGCTTGTTGTTCAGCAGCCGGTCGGAGGACAGCTCCACGGCCGCCGTGTAACCGAGCGGCGCCGCACCCGGATGCGTCGGCTGCCGCTGGTCGTGCTGCACGGGCTGCGGCCACGCGGCACCGGCCCGGGGGTCCGGCACCTGCCCCTCTGGACCCTGCGGGAAGCCGTAACCGGCCTGCGGGGCAGGAGGGTTGGGGGGCTGCGGGGCGGTGGTCCGGTGTTGTGGGAAGCCGTAGCCGGGGGGTGGGTTGGGGGCGGCCGGGGGTTGCTGGGGGGAGCCGTAGGGGGGCTGCTCACCGGGGGAGTCGGCGGCTGTCGGGGGCTGCGGGGAAGCGGCCCGCTGTTGTGGGAAGCCGTAGCCGGCGGGTGGAGTGGGGCCGGTCGGGGACTGGTGAGGGAAGCCGTAAGGGGGCTGCTCACCAGGGGAGTTGGTGTCCGCCGACAGCTGGGAGGAGGTGGCCTGCTGCTGTGGGAAGCCGTAGCCGGGGGGCGGGGTGGGGCTGGCTGGGGGCTGCTGGGGGGAGCTGTAAGGGGGCGGTTCGGCGGGGGAGTTGGTGGCTGTCGGGGGCTGCGGGGCGCTGGTCTGCTGTTGCGGGAAGCCGTAGCCGGGGGGCGGGGTGGGGCCCGTCGGGGGCTGCTGGGGTGGGTGCGGCTGGGGTGCGTGCTGCTGGGGTGGGAAGCCGTAACCGGGCGAAGGAGTGGGCGGGTTGGCGCCCGTGGTCCGCGCGGGGTCGCCGGACGGGTCCCAGGCGGCGGGTGCGGGCTGCGGCGGGAACGGCGGCTGCTGTGGAGGCACCTGCGCCTGGTCCTGCGGGGGCGCGTGCGGCGGCCGGCCCGGCATGGGGCCTGCCTGCGCGGGCCACTGCGCCGCCGGAGCGGGCGCGGCGGGCCGGTACGACGGGGGCAGCGGGGGGACGCCCTGCTGCGGGACGGGCGGGGGAGCCCAGGCGGGGGGTGCGGCGGCCGCGATCTCGGCGGCCGGTGCCTGTGGGGCGTCCTTGTGCTCGGCGTCGGGTCCCGGGGCTTCGGCCTCAGAGGCATCGCCCTTCGGGGCCTCGGCCTCCGGTGCGGTGTCCTCGGTGGCGTTCTCGGCGGTGCCCTGCTCGGCGCCGCCCCCGGCAGGCTCGTCGGGCTCGACAGGCTCCTCCTGAGGCGACCCCGCCTCGCCTGTGGCCGCGCCGTCTGCGGGCTCGGGCGCGTCGGCGCTCGGCCGGTCGTCGCCGCCCTCTGCCGCGTCGGCGACCCGTGAACCCTCCGTGTCCTCGGCCTGCTCACCAGCGGAGTCCGAAGCCTCGGCCGCCGCCTCGCGCTCCGCGATCTCCCGCTTCAGCGCCGCGGCGGAGAAGCGCATGGTCGCGCCGCTCTCCAGGTCCCCGTTCTCCGGCTCGGGTTCGGGCCCGGACTCGGGGGACGCCGGAACACCCTCGGACTGCTGCGCCTCGAACCCCGTAGGCAGCGACGCCCCCGGAACGGGGTTGCCGACCGGCGGCACGGGTGGCACGGGTGGCACGGGCGGCACCGGCGGCACCGGCGGCACCGGCGGCGCGAACGGCGCACCAGGTGCGGGCGGCGTAGCGGGGAACGGCGGCACCGTACCGGGCGTACCGCCACCATGCGTACCCTCACCCGCCGCACCGCCGGAGGCACCCGCCGGGGACGACGACGCGTTCTGCGTGTACCAGGCGGGCGGCGCGTAGTCGATGGTGAACTCGCCCGTGTTCTCGACGGCCGACTCCGCGTCGGGCTGGTCGTCGTCGGGTGTGGCCCAGCCCCCGCGCATACCGTCCCGATCGCTGCTCACAGTTCCTCCTGGTGTGGTCGAGCACTTTCATCGCGTGCCGGGGCGACCGGGTCGAGCGGCAGCAGGTTCACCGGTTCTTCCCCCAGGGACGGCGACCGTCCACGGGTTCTGGCATCGCGCCCGCTCCCAGCCTAATCACCACAAGCCCCGCCCCGGCAGGCCCGGTTGACCCGCAGAACGCTCAGGACGCTCAGAAAGCGAACAAAGCAGGTGAGAAAGGTCGGTTCAGTCCATCCGGCGCGGGTCGCCCAGCAGGCCGATCTCGGCATCGGTGGGCTGGGTCAGCACATACTGCCGGTCCCGGTCGGCGCACCACAGGGTGACCCCGTCCGGCAGTCCCGGCAGCGACTCCACCTCGGCCCGCGACAGCCCTATCGTGCGCCCCAGCTCGGCGGCCTCGTCCGGCGAGACCCGCTGGATGCCGGCGAGCCGCGCCTGCCGCAGCAACCGGGGCGCGACCGGGCTGAGATACGGCAGCAGCGTCACCACCGACTGCCAGGGACCCGCCGCCACCCGCCCGCGCGGCGGCCGCATCCCGCAGTCCCGCACCACCAGCACCGGCGTGCCCGCGGACGCGCCCTGCGGGGGCACCCGGCCCACCTCGTACACCGAGAGCCCGTTCTGACCGCCGCCCATGGCATGCACCATCCGTATCCACGACTGCGGCCGCCCGGTCTCCACCGCCACCCGCGCGCCCGTGGCCGCCGTGCGCAGCGCCAGCACCTGCGCCGTCCACAGACCGCCGATCAGCACCACGTCGTACGGAGTCGGCCGGTTGACGCCCAGCACCGCCGGGCGCCCCTCGGTGTCCACCCCGGCCACGACCCCGTCGTCCCCGATGGGCAGCGCCAGTTCGTCCAGCCGTGCGGCGGGCAGGAGATGCCGGCCGTGCCGGGGGCCGATCAGCCCGAACCCCCGCCGCAGCCGGTCCCCGGCCCGGCGCGGTCCGCGCGGGGACGCTTCCGGTGCGGTGGTCGCCTGTGTGCTCGTCATCGCGCGCCTCCCAGCGGCAACGTGGCCAGCATGCCCGGCAGTTGCTCACGGTCCAGCCGGGCGAGCCCCGCGCCGGCGTGCCGGGCCGCGCCCTCCAGCGAACGGCGCGCGGCCACCAGCTCCTCGTCACTGAGCCCCGTCACCCGCAGATGACCGGTCAGCGACACCTCCTGACGCTCCGCACGCGCGAGCGTGAGACTGAAGGTCGTGGCCAGCGCCGGAATCGCCGTGACCAGCGCGACGAACTGCGGCAGCGTCTTGCCCCGTTCACCGCCCAGCCGGGGCCAGCGCCGTATCCAGTACGTGGTGTGCCGGCGGTTGTCGCAGCGCCAGCCGCGCCCCGACTCCTCGGTGCGCCGCTCACGCCGCTCACCGCGCCTGGCCTCCGCCGTGACCAGCGGATCGGCGCAGGCGGAGGTCGCGAGCGCGCCGATCAGCTCCTGCTCGTCGAGGATGGTCGCCCGCATGCCCGCGCCCGTCAGCCGGCTCGCCAGATGGTCCGCGACCCGCGCCAGGCACTTCTGCGCCCCCGAGACCCCGCCCCCGCGCGCGGCCACCGCCTCCGCGCACAGCTCGGGATCGAGCTTCAGCGCGATCCAGGTGATCCGCACCGCCGGAGCGCCCGTCTGCTCCTGGAGCGGCAGGTAGTTGGCGACGGCCACCGACTGCCGGGGCAGCTGCGGCGCGGGCGCGGGCTGGGTGTGCAGCACCACCTGGGCCGACTCCAGCCGGATGCCGTCGACCTCCAGCGCGTCCCGCACCAGGGCCAGCGGCAGCGGCCGGCGGTTGCGGTCCGCGCGCAGGGCCGTCGCGTCGGCCTCCACCTGGAGCACGGCGGTCAGGAACGTACCGTCGCCGGCCATCCCGACCGGCCGCCGGTCCCGTACCCCGTACGAGTAGGTCCGCAGCGCGGGCTCGCATTCGAGCGCCGGTACCAGCGCCGGTTCCGTGCCCGGCGGCACGGGTGTGTTCCGGGCGCGCTGTTGACGCGACCTCAACGCCCGCGCGGTGAGCAGCCATTCGGGCAGCGTGCGCCCCCGGCGGCGCACCACGGCCGGCAGCACCAGCGTCACCGCGACCAGCCCGGCGGGCATCAGCGCGAGCGGCGAGATCACCCAGCCGGTGACCAGCACGGCGACGGCCAGCTCCAGCAGCACGAGCCGTTGCAGGCGAAACGATCCGACCTGCCCTCCCGTCGTCCGGAAGTGGACTCCGCCGGCGCTCGCCGGAGCCCGCGACCCCGCCGGACCCCCACCACGCTCCGGCTCGGGCACGCGCGGTTCCTCGGCCCGCGCCCGGCCCCGCAAGCGCGACCGCGTACCGGAAGCCATCACCGAATCCCCCCGCATCACTCGCAACTCACAGGTCCCGGCATCCCATTCGGGCCCCTCCAAGGCCCCGGTGACCTACCCGCTCCACCGGCACCGGCGGCCACCATGCATAGTAGAGGGCCGGTCTGACATCGCGGCGCGGGACCGGTGCCCGGACTTGCGAAAACGGGGAGAAGCAGGCACTTATGGCATCACGGCGCGATGAACTCAACGCCTACACGTTCGCGAAGAGGCGCACCCTCGCGGCCTTTCTCCAGCCCTCGCCGTCCGGGTCCGAGGAAGGCGCCCCCAAACCGCTGCGCGCCGTCGTACCGACCATGGTCGCGGGCGCGCTGACGCTGGCCGTCTTCGGCGCCTGGGGCATGTTCCAGCCCACCGCGCCCGCCGGCTGGGACAAGCCCGGCACCCGCGTCATCGTCGGCAAACAGTCCACCACCCGGTACGTCGTCCTCAGGACCGGGAAGACCGACCGGCTGCACCCCGTGCTCAACCTCGCCTCCGCCCGCCTGCTGATGAACGACGCCGGTTACCAGGTCATCCAGGTCAGCGACAAGATCCTCGACTCGGGCAAGCTGTCGCGCGGCCCCATCCTCGGCATCCCCTACGCCCCCGACCGGCTCCCCGCCGCCGACGACGCGGGCACCGCCAAGCGCTGGGCCGTGTGCGACCAGCCCGGCGGCAAGGGCGAGACCGTCCAGCAGGCCACCTTCGTCCTCGCCCACCGCGACGCCCCCCGGACGGACGGCGCCGGCCGCCTCTCCGGCGGCGACGTGCTCTACGTCAGGACCCGCACCGGCGCCCGCTACCTCGTGGACGCGGGCGGCACCGCCTACGCCCTCACCGGTACCGAGGCCGGCCCGCTCACCAACGCGCTCGTCGGCGGTCGCCTGCCCCAGCTCGTCACCAGGGGCTGGCTCGCCACCCTCCACCGGGGCGCCCCCATCAGCTTCCCGAGGCTCCCAGAGAGCGTCGGCGACCCCGCCCGCGTCCCCGGCCGGCTCGCCCCCGAGGAGAACAGGGTCGGCATGGTCCTGCGGACCGACACCGGCGAAGGCACCCGGCACTACGTCGTCCTGCCCGGCAAGGTGCGGCCCGTCAGCGACTTCACCGCCTGGCTGCTCATCACCTCGCCCCAGACCGCCGAGCTGGACATGAACGGCCAGGCGCGCACCGTCGGCCTCCAGGACTTCACCGCCGACCCCACCTCCTTCGCCGGACAGCCCGCCGACTGGCCCCGGCAGCGCGCGGACCAAGTCAACGCCGTCGGCTCCGACTCCGGCCGCGACACCGTGTGCAGCGTGCTCCGCGACGTCTCCGGCGACAACACCACCACCCTCAGCACCTGGGCGGGCAAGGACTACCCGGCCGAGGTCACCGCCGACGGCACCAGCACCTATGTCACCCCCGGCACCGGAGAGCTGTACACCCAGAGCCAGGGCACCGCCGCCGGCGCCGGCGGCCTCTTCCTGGTCACCGACACCGGCCTGCGCTACGCCGTCCAGAACAACGGCGACAGCGACAGCCGCGCCTCCGACATCGGCGCCCAGGCCCAGAAGTCCTCCGACGGCACCCCCGAGCCCAGCGAGGCCCAGGTCAAGCTCGGCTACGAGAACGTCCGGCCCGCCGAGGTGCCCGCCGACTGGTCCGAACTGCTCGCCAAGGGACCCCGCCTCGACACCAACGGCGCCCGCCAGCCGCAGGGTTCGTGAGCGCGCACCTCCCACGCGACGACGACACGATGAGGAGCGCCGTAGGAGTGCTGCCCGCGAAGGCGACCCTGCTGACCGCCGCCGTACTGCTGACCACCCTCGGCACCGCCCCGCCCGCGCCCGCCCTCCGCCTGGACGGCAGCGGCGAGTGCACCTTCCCCGCCAAGACCGTCAGGGGCACCCCCTGGTCCCTCCAGCGCGTCCTGCTCGACGAGCTGTGGCGGGGCACGGACAAGGGCAAGGGCGTCAAGGTGGCCGTCATCGACACCGGCGTCGACACCGAGAACCCCCAGCTCGCCCCGGCCGTCGACAAGGGGCTCGGCCGCGACTTCCTGACCAGGGGCAAGGACGCCGACCCCACCGACGACCAGGTCGGACACGGCACCAAGGTCGCCGGCATCATCGCGGCCCGCCCCCGCGCGGGCACCGGCTTCGTCGGCGTCGCCCCGGGCGCCACCATCATCCCGATCCGGCAGAACGACGCCCGGAACAGCGGCGACTCCGACTCGATGGCCCAGGCGATCGACCACGCCGTGGCCAAGGGCGCCGATGTCATCAACATCTCCCAGGACACCACCAAGCCGCTCTCCGGCACCTCCGCGCTGGGCGCGGCCGTACGCCGGGCCCTCGCGCGCGGGACCGTGGTGGTCGCCTCCGCCGGCAACGACGGACTCGACGGCCAGGTCAAGAACACCTACCCGGCCGCCTTCCCCGGCGTCCTCGCCGTCGCCTCCTCGGACCGCGACAACGAACGCGCCCCCTTCTCCCAGGCTGGCTCCTTCGTCGGTGTCGCCGCGCCCGGCGTGGACATCCTGTCCACCGTCCCCGGCGGCGGCCAGTGCACTGACAACGGCACCAGCTTCTCGGCGCCCTTCGTCGCGGGCGTCGCCGCCCTCCTCAAGGAGAAGCACCGCGACTGGAGTCCGGCCCAGATCGTCACCCGCATCGAACAGACCGCCGAACGCCCGGTCAACGGTCACGACAACTTCGTCGGCTGGGGCGTCGTCGACCCCGTACGCGCCGTCCAGGACTCCGACCTCGCCGCCGCACCGGCCAGCCCGACACCCGACCCCGGCCTGTCCAAGGCCCCCGTGCCCGACGTGGCGCCGTTCTCGCTGGCCGAGTCCCCCAAGGAACGCGACCGGCGTTACGCCACCTACGTCCTCGGCATCGCCGTCGTTTTCGTCGCCGTCATCGCGGGTACGGCCATCGTCACGCGCGACCTGCGCCGCCGGCGCCGGAAGGACCCCGCGGCGTGAGCTTCGGCCCGCCCCCGTCCGTCCACACCGAGTCCGCACCGAGTCCGCACCCGACGAGGTGACTGGAGACACCCGCCAAGCCGCAGGCCGCCCTCGACGCGGGCCCCGGCGTCCACCTCGGACACCCGCTACGGCCCCTGCCTCCCGCCACGCGCCAGCGGCGACGGGCTGATCCTCCACCACCGCGGCGTCGGCTCCGTACACGAAGAACCCCGTGCTCCCGGTACGGGGCGCGGGTTCGGTGGGGGTGCTGCCCTGAGGCGGGAGGCTTCTCAGAAAACCTCCCGCCTCTTAGGGGGTACCCCTTACTCGGAAGCGGCCTCGCGCTCCCGCCGGGCCTCCTCGATGGCCGCCAGCCCGCCGTTGCGCTCCGTGGGCTCGAGGTCGAACTCCCCGTCGCGCGCGCCGAGTACGAAGGCGTGCCACTCGGCCTCGGTGTAGCGCAGCACGGTCTCGGGTTCGAGCGAGGACCGCATGGCCACGGCGCCGTCCGGGAGATGGGCGATCTCCACCCGCTCCTCATGCTCCTCGGCGCCGGGCGCGCAGTGCCATTCGACGCCGGAGATGTCCAGGGCGTACAGCTCGTCGCGCTCACGATCCTTGCGCGCCTTCATCTCCTCAGCCGTCTCCGTCATGACGCGGCGACCCCTTTCCGACGTTTCAACGCTGTGTGTTGACAGTAGCCGTCACGGTACCGGTAGCCGGAACTCCCGCATCCGCACTTTGCAGTTGGAAGGGCCCGACGAACTGACTACAGTGGCCGCGGGTGCCACGACTGTGGTACCGCACGGGGGCGGTGCGACGCTGCGGCCACGCGGCGCGTGAACACGCAGCAGGTCTTGCCCGCCAGGAGGGCCGGAACTTCGGTTCCGGCGGACCCGTCGCGGTGGTGAAGGTCACCGTCGCAGCAAGAGGAGGGCAAGCAACATGGCTTCGGGCGTTGACCTCAGCGCACACGCGCTCACCGGACTGGCGAACGACATCCGGGACTTCCACCACCAGGTGAGCGAGCGCGTGACGTCCCTCAACCGGGTCGTCGACATGATCCAGGCCGGCTGGAAGGGCGCGGCGGGCAAGGAGTTCGACACCGTCCAGCAGGGCGTGAACAAGAACCTCAGGAAGCTCCAGGACGACCTCGTCGACCTGGAGGAGGCGATGCGGGCGAGCGTCGGCGGGTTCACCGACCAGGAGCAGGAGCGGATCTCCGACATCCGCAAGGTCGACAACTCCTACCAGGTCACCAGCCGCATCACGGACCTCGCCTGATCCGCAGACCTCATCCACGAGGGAGAGACGCATCATGAGCTACGCAGGGGACCGCACCGCGGTCAATTACGACACCGTCACCCAGGCCGCCGGCGACGTCCGCAACACGGCCAAGAGCCTGTCCGAGCAGCTGGAGACCCTCATGCGCCGGGTCAAGGCCGTCACCGAGACCTGGGAGGGCGAGGCGAAGACCGCCTACGCCGGTATCCAGCACGACAGCGACGAGCAGATGGAGCAGATGACCCAGAAGCTCGCCCGCATCGCCAAGCTCCTCGACGACTCGGTCGTCGGCTACCAGGACACCGACCAGGGCAACGCGGCCCGGTTCCGCATGCTGATGGGCTGAGCCGGACCACGACCCACTGAGGGGCGCCCGGCTTCCCGGGGGGCGCCCCTCAGTCTGTCACTCGATGAGGTGACCTCAGAATGCCGGTACGAACGTGATCGAGGTTCCCTGTTCCACCCTCGGCCCATGGCCGAGTCGGCTCACCGTCCCGCCAGTGCCGATCCGCACGCCCCGGCTGGGAGCGTCATCGAAGATCTTCTCGAACTCGCGATACGCGTCCCGAAGGACGTTCCGGATGCTCTCCGCTTCCTTCGCCGCGTCGCCGGACTCCTTGACGGTCTCCCGTCCAGTCTCACGGATTCCTGCATGCTGACCAGGCGGGCATGGAGGAGATCGTCGAACGCGACCATGCTGCTCAAGGTCGCGTTTCGACGCGGCGTCGTGAGACCTGACCGCTCACGGGTTCTGCTCTGTGTGCTGATGCGGGCTCTGGGCGGGGACGTACGGGGGGTACGCGGGAGGCGGCGGGGCCGCTGCCGCTGCCGCCGCCGCGCGGCGGGAGCGGCGTACGGCCAGGGTGACTCCTGCCCCGATCAGCAGCACCGCCACGACGCCTCCACCGGCCCAGAGGAGGGTGTTTCCACCCTCACCCGACTTCGGCGCCGCGTTCGCGTGCTTCGCGGGTGCCGTGGGCTTCGACTCCTTGGGCGAGGGGGACTTGGCGGCCGCTGCGGCCAGGTCAGGGAGCGGGTACACGTCGGCGGGGCCGGGGTCCACGGGCTGGGTGAACGCGAGTCGAGGGCGGACGACACCGTAGCCGAGAGAGTCGTTTCTGTTTGCGCCGTCCGTGGACTTGCCCAGAGTGGCAAGCATGACGCGCAGGACCTGGTTGTTGGTCCAGTCGGGGTGCGCGGACCAGATGAGAGCTGCGGAGGCCGAGGCGATAGCGGTGGCGTCGCTGGTGCCCTTCGACTCGCAGTATCCGGTCTCCAAGGTACAGGCGTGCACCATGCCCACGCCGGGAGCGGCGATGTCGACCTCAGGTCCGGTCTGAGAGAAGTCGGCTACCGTGACGTCCTCATCCACTGCCCCGACCCCGACCACGCCGGGAGTTGAGGCCGGATAGGACGGCAGGTTCTCCTTGTCGCCCCTGTTGCCGACTCCGGCGAACAGAAGTTTTCCCTTGGTCAGGGCGTATTTGACGGCAGCCGTCAACTCGGGAGTGCCGACGTCGTGGGTACCACGTGAGTCGCTCAGCGCCAGCGACATGTTGATGATCTGAGCCTTGGAGTCGGCGGCCCAGCGGATCGCCTGCGTCAGCTTCTCCGAGTACACCGTATCGGCGTCGATCCGGCCGTTGACCTCTTGGCTGTCCAGCATTCGGATTGGCAGGATCTTCGCTCCCGGTGCGAGACCCCACGAAGCGTTCGGCCCGCCACGTGCTCCCGTCGCCGCGATGATCGCGGCCATCGACGTGCCGTGGCCCACGACATCGGTGTGCTCGTCACCGCGCAATGAGGAGAAGTCCGTACCGTCCAGGATCTGGCCCTTGAGATCCGGAAGTGATCCATCGACACCGGAATCGATGAGGGCCACCGTCATCCCACGCCCCGTGCTGGACTTCCACATTTCCGGCGCGTGCATGGCATCGAGGTACCACTGCCGCTCCCGGATGGACTCCGCCTGCGCCGGACCGGCCGCGAGTCCGACGAGGAGCAGGCCGAGAGTGGCCGACGCCATGGAGGTGACTCGATGACGCTTCCTGCCTCTGGTACGCATGTGCCTTCCCGGGGTTGGTGGGCGCGGACTCAGTCGACCACGGGGGGAAGGGGCCGGCGCCCGTCTCTGGTCCAGGTCTCCTCGTCCTCCACGAGGTAGTCCGGCCGCCTGTCACGCTGCTGTGACTTGCTCGTGTCTGCGACCCTGCCCGGGATGCCGGTGCGACCCGCCTGGGCGGTCTGCGTCTGATCGGCGCCCATGGCCGTGGGGCGAACGAGTCCGGAGCCCCCCGAGGTGAATGGACGACTGCCTGAGCGACCCGGCTGGCCGGTACGCCCACCGAGGACACTGCCGGTCCCGGACGCGAGCCGACGACCGGAGTTCATGCCTCCTGCGGAGCGAGCCCCCTCGGTGGAGCCGGGATAGAGGGTGCGGCCGAGCGGTGCGCGGCCCTGCCCGTTCTCACCTCCGATGACGTTTCCCCGCGGAATTCCGTTCGCGGGGCGGCCGTTCGCGTTGACCTGCCGACCTCCGATGATCGCCGAGTCCCGAGGCATGCGCGGCAGACCTTCGATCGGCCTTGCCAGACCGGGTACCTGCGGGACTCGACCGGCGCCGGGCCCACGTGTCAGCGACTCCGCGCCGGAAGCTCGGCCGCCTCCGGTGAAAGTCGGCGGCAGACCGACCGGCAGCCCCGGCGTCGACAGCTCACGCGGCGGCTGGACCGGACCCACCGGCGGCGCGGTGAGCGGTGGCGTCGACGTGCGTGGGAGTGTGTCGGCACTATCGATGTTCAGGGACACGGGTTCGGGATGAACCGGGGTGTGGCCATGTGGATGTACCGGGACTTCGAGGACAGGGCCCGCCGAAGCATCGTGGGCGGCAGTCGGCCGCACAACCGCCCTGTGGTGCGCCGCGGGACTGGCCGCGCCGGGAGACGCTTGCTCGGCGGAATGGGAGGGTCCGATAGCGACCGCGCTCTCATCACCGATCCACCAGTCGCCGGGTGCGGCGCGCCCTGCCGCCGGCGCGAACGTAGGTGGCGTGACGCTGTTTATCAGCGTTGCTGAATGCTCGTACGCCCCTGCCAGTTTCCGCATCTGTTGGATGGCGTCCTGGCGGGCGGCGTCGATATGGGCCTGCGCGGCCGTCGCATCGGAATGGGCGGTCGCGGCTGCCTTGCGGGCATCAGGGTCGTTCCGGGCTCCCGGCTGCTTCGCGGCGTCGATCGTTTTGTGGGCGTCAACCAGTACGGCCTTCGCTGAGGCAGTCTCCTCAAGGTTCGGCATGCGCGATTTCGCTTCACCGATGGCGTACGAGACCTCGCCCATCAACCGGGAGGCCGCGCCCGCGTAGTCGCCCAGCCGTAGTGTGGAGCTCGCGGTGTGGCCGCCCCAGTCGCGGAACGAATCGCCCGCCTTACCCTGCCACTCCAGGTTCTTGACGTGCTTCATCAAGTCCTCGCCGATCTTGGTGATCGTCGATGCGGCGTCGGACAGCCTGGTCGCGATAATGGCCACGGATACCGTGTCGGCGGAGTCCAGCATCGCCGCGAGCTGCTCGTGCGTCATGGACTCGAAGTCCGTACGGCTGAGCTTCGGCTGGGGCTGCTCCGGCTGCTCGCTCATCAGAGGGCTCCCTTGGCCTTCGGCGCGTCCGAGTTCTTCTGGTGCCGCGCATACGGATCCCGCTCAGCGTCGTAGTACTTCTCCGCCTCCGCGTTCACCGCCCGCATCCGCGCCTTGATGTCCTCATCGAGGTTCGCGTAGCCCACGCGGGAGGCGTGGACCGCGAGGCTCATGCTCTCTATCTGGGCGCTGAGGGCCTTGGAGAGGTTCTCCAGCTCGTCGTGGACGATGGTGTAAGAGTCGTGGAGGAACTGCGCCTCCTTGAAGGTGGACGCCCCGAGCCGGGCCCGCGGCAGGCGGTCCTCGCCGACCTTGCCCGGTGCCGCCTCCGACTTGTCCAGCTCGACGAGCAGCGCGTCGACCCGCTTCTTGAAGCTCTTCATGGCGTTGTGCTGGATGTCCAGCGCCAGGTTCGGATTGACCCCCGCCAGGGTGTCGAAGTCCGTCCCCGTGTCGGGCACCTCCGGGCCGCCCGAACCGCCGCCGCCCGAACCCGCGGCAACGCCGCCCCCGTCCGAACTCACCTCAGCCGCCTCCCCGTTCTCCCCGCGCTCATCCCCGTTCCTCCGCTCGTTCGAACGCGGGAACGGGCGTGGTTTCCTTCGGTCACTCTAGTGTCGTTGCGGAAGCAACCCCAGTTGAACAAGGGACGTTCCGCGCTTGCGGGAGACGAACACGCCACGGCCCGGCGGCATGGGACGCGCCCGTACCGTGCCGAGGATGTCGCCCTCGCCGGGGTCGCCCGAAAGGACCACGCCCTGCGCGCCGAGCTCCTTCACCCGCTGCATGAACGACTCGTACATGGCGCGCGAGGCGCCGGCCTGGCTGCGGGCGATGACGAACTTCACGCCGACGTCCCGCGCGAAGGGCAGATGCTCCACCATCGGGGCAAGCGGATTGCCGGAGTTGGTCGCCACCAGCTCGTAGTCGTCGACGATGACGAAGAGCTGCGGGCCGCTCCACCAGCTGTGGTCACGCAACTGCTGCGGGGTGATGTCCGGCTTCGGTGCCCGCATCTCCATGAACTGCCGGATCGCGTCCATGTGGACCCGCATCGCGGAGGCCATCGGCGCGTACTCGAGGAGGTGCTCCTCCGGGACCGCCTCCAGCATGGTGCGCCGGTAGTCGCCGACGACGATGCGGGCCTCGGCCGGGGTGTACCGCTCGGCGATCTGCTTGGCGATCAGCCGCAGCAGGTTCGTCTTGCCGGACTCGCTCTCCCCGAAGACCAGGAAGAACGGGTCGGTGTCCAGGTCGACGAAGACCGGCTCCAGGTTGGCCTCGTCGATGCCGATGGCGATGCCGGCCTGCGGGAACTCGAAGCCCTTGGGCAGCTGGTCGGCCGGCAGCCTGCGCGGCAGCAGCCGCACCGTGGGAGCGGCGGGCCCCTGCCAGCCGGCCTTGATCCGCTGGACCAGCGCGGCCGTCGCCTCGGACAGGTCGCCCGCCGACGAGAAGCCGTCGATACGGGGCAGCGCCGTCATGAAGTGCAGCTTCTCCGGGACCTGACCGCGGCCGGGCACACCCGCCGGGACGCTCACCGCGACCTTCCGGTCGAACTCGGAGTCCATCGGGTCACCGAGCCGCAGCTCCAGCCGGCTCAGGATCTGGTCCTTGAGGGCCGCGCGGACCTCCATGTAGCGGGACGCGGAGACGACGACATGGACGCCGTAGCCGAGACCCCGGCCGGCGATGTCGTTGACGACCCCCTCCAGGCCCTCGTACTCGGTCTTGAAGTTGCCCCAGCCGTCGATGACCAGGAACACGTCCCCCCACGCCTCGCCCGGCAGCTCGCCCGCCGCGCGGCGCCTGCGGTACGTGGCGACGGAGTCGATGCCGCTGGTGCGGAAGAACTGCTCGCGCCGGTTGAGGATGCCCGCGACCTCCGCGACCGTACGGCGTACCCGCTCCGGGTCCAGCCGGGACGCGACCCCGCCCACATGCGGGAGGTCCGCCAGCGAGGCGAGGCCCCCGCCGCCGAAGTCCAGGCAGTAGAACTGCGTCTCCAGCGGGGTGTGGGTCAGCGCGAACGACGTGACCAGCGAGCGCAGCAGCGTCGACTTGCCGGACTGCGGACCGCCCACGACCATCATGTGGCCGGCCGCGCCGGAGAAGTCCCGGTACAGCACCTCGCGCTTC
Organism: Streptomyces sp. NPDC058459; assembly: GCF_042721685.1. Taxonomy (NCBI): domain Bacteria; kingdom Bacillati; phylum Actinomycetota; class Actinomycetes; order Kitasatosporales; family Streptomycetaceae; genus Streptomyces; species Streptomyces sp. NPDC058459. The sequence continues at coordinate 15,329 of NZ_JBHXLV010000104.1, forward strand.
TGCTCGAAGGGCTTGTCGATCAGGCCCAGCGGAACGGAGAGCGTGCCCGCACGCGGGTACTCCGGCGCGTGCAGGCCCCGCTCCGGCGACACCGACAGCGCGGGCAGCAGCTGGTCCAGCGCGGACGCCTCCTCCAGCGGGGGCAGCCACACCTGGTGCGCGGGCACGCCCTGACCCTCGAGCCGCCGCACGACCACGTCCAGCACGGTGTCCGCGAGCGCGTCGTCCTCCGCGCGGGCGGCCCGCACGAGCTCCCCGGCCGGATCGGGCGCCGCGTACGCCAGCGGCACCGGCAGCGCCGTGAACCGCGCCGGACGGCGCTCGACGGGCGCGCTGCCCTGCGTGACCTCGGCCCCGTCCGCGCGGTACGTGCCCGAGACGTACGCCGCCTTGAAGCGCGTCATCTCGTCCGTGCCGAACTTCAGATACCCGGAACCTGGCACCGAGGGCAGGTGATACGCGTCCGGCACGCCGAGCGCCGCCCGCGACTCGGCCGCCGAGAACGTCCGCAGCCCGATCCGGTACGACAGATACGTGTCGAGACCGCGCAGCCGCCCCTCCTCCAGCCGCTGCGAGGCCAGCAGCAGATGCACACCCAGGGAGCGGCCGATCCGGCCGATCTGGATGAACATGTCGATGAAGTCGGGCTTGGCGGTGAGGAGTTCACTGAACTCGTCGATCACCAGGACGAGCGAGGCCAGCGGCTCCAGCGGGGCACCGGCCGCGCGCGCCTTCTCGTAGTCGTGGATGCCCGCGTAGTTGCCCGCCGCACGCAGCAGCTCCTGGCGGCGCTGGAGTTCACCCCGGATCGCGTCGCCCATGCGGTCGACCAGGGTGAGGTCGTCGGAGAGGTTGGTGATCACGGCCGCGACATGCGGCATCTGGGACATGCCCGCGAAGGTCGCGCCGCCCTTGAAGTCCGCGAGGACGAAGTTCAGCGTCTCCGAGGAGTGCGTGACCGCGAGCCCCAGCACCAGGGTGCGCAGCAGCTCCGACTTGCCGGAGCCGGTCGCGCCCACGCACAGGCCGTGCGGGCCCATGCCGTCCTGCGCGGCCTCCTTAAGGTCCAGCATCACCGGCTGGCCGTCCTCACCGACGCCGATCGGCACCCGCAGCCGCTCCGGCATGGACCGCGGCCGCCAGGTGCGCCGGACGTCCACCGACGCGGCGTCCCCGAGGCCGAGCAGGTCGGTGAAGTCCAGGTTGGAGAGCAGCGGTTCGTCGTCGTCCCCGCCGCCCATCCGCAGCGGGGCGAGCTGGCGGGCCAGCGCCTCGGCGGCGGGCAGCGACAGTCCGTCGGGCGTGCCCTCGAAGGCCACGTCGCCACCGGAGTCCAGACGCAGCCGGTCCGGGCGCACCACGATGGAGAGGTCACCGCGCGGGGTGTCCAGCTCGCCGGGGACGACCTCCACGATCGTCACGCCCTGCAGGCCCTCGGCCGCAGCGAACACCGACGAGGGCGGCACCATGCCCCCGTCCAGCAGCACCAGGATGTGCGGCTGGTCCAGCAGCGGCTGCCCGCCCCGGCTGAACCGGGGGCGCTCCGCCAGTTGGCCGGCCAGCGACCGCTCCAGCTCACCGAGGTCGTCGCCGAACAGCCTGCGGGTGCCCGCGCCGTCGAACTGGCCCGGCAACTGGCAGTGCGGCAGCCACTTCGTCCAGTCCCAGCGCTCCGCCGCGCCCCGCGAGGCCACCACGGCCACGATCAGGTCGTCGGGGGAGTGCAGGGTCGTCGCCTGTGCCACCAGGGCGCGCGCGGCGGACTGGGCGCGCTCCTGATCACCGGAGACCGTCACGTGGTAGAACGCGCGCAGCGACAGCGCCACCGGCAGCCCGTCCAACTGGCCATGCACCGAAAGGAAGCGCTGCATGGCACCGGCGCACAGCGGCTCCAGCTGGTCCACGGGCGCCGTCTGGGGCGCCGTCAGGGGTGTGGCCAGCGCCTGCGGGCCCAGCCCGACCCGTACCTGCCCGAAGTCCTCGTCCGCCACGCGCCGTTCCCACACCCGGCTGCCCTCGGCGACCAGCGACCACAGCTGCTCCGGGGCGGGGTGGAGATAGAGCTGCGCGTCCCGCTGACGCAGGGCGGTCTTCCGTACCGTGCGCCGGGTCTGGGCCAGGTAACGGAGGTAGTCGCGGCGGACGTCGGCCATTTGCCCTTGCGTACCGCGACGGTGCCGGACCACCTGGGAGACCACCATCGCGGCCGTGGACATCAGCATGACCACACCCATGATCCGCATGAACGGATGGGCGTTCGGGGACGCGAAGTAGAACACCACGGAGGAGCCCATGCCGAGGGTCGGCAGGACCTGCATCAGCATGCCCTCCTGCTGCCCGCGCGGCAGTTCGGGAGGAGCTTCCAAGTGCACCTCGTCCGCGGACACTTCGGGCGGGAGAGCGCGAGGCGGGCGCTTGATGACGAGCTGGCTCACCGGAGCGTCGGTCCTCCTGCACGGACGATCGGCTGGTCACCGGCACCCCCGTGGCGACGGTCGTCCTCCGCTTGCCGGCGATCCTACTGGCCACCACTGACATCCGGCCCCGGTAGGGTGACGCCCGCAGCGTGCGCATCCGCGAACAGGGGGTCTGTGAAGGTGAGTACGACAGCGGCTACGGGATTCAGCAGGGTCACCGTCGTGGCACCCGACAGCCGTATCGACGTGGCACTCCCGGTCGACATCGCCGTCGCGGACATCTACCCGGAGATACTGCGGCTGACCGGCCAGACCCAGGAGGTCGGCACCCCGGCCGGCTACCACCTCGTCCGCCGCGACGGCCGCGTGCTCGACAGCGCCCGCACCCTCTCCGACGAAGGCGTCCTGGACGGCGAGGTGCTGAGCCTGCGCCCCTTCGCCGACTCCCTGCCGCCCGCCGTCCACGACGACGTCTCCGACGCCGTCGCCTCCGCCGTCGTCCGCGACCGGCACCTGTGGAGCGAGGACCTGCTGCGCGTCGCGGGCCTCGCCGGCGGCGCCCTGCTCATCCTGCTGACCGGCTTCGTCCTCTGGTACGCCGACCCCGTACGCCACGACATGAGCGGCCTGCCCGGCGTCATCGCCGGCGGTCTCGGCGTCCTGCTCACCGCGTTCGCCGGGGTCCGCGCCCGGGTGTACGGCGACCGGGGCGCGGCCGTCGCCGTGGGCCTCGGCGCGCTGCCGCTGCTGATGATCGCGGGCTCCGGGATCGTCGGTCCACCGGAGGCCCAGGGTCCGGGCAAGCTCCAGTTCATGCTGGGCTGCGTGGCCGTACTGATCGCGTCGGTCACCCTGGTGGCGCTCACGCCGGGCGGGGACGCCCCGTTCGTCGCCGCTTCCTTCCTGGCGGCCGTCGGCACCGTCGCGACCTTCGTGGCTCTCCTCGCCGACGCCTCGGCCACCGCGACCGCCGCCGTGTGCGCCCCCGTCGCCATCGGCCTGGTCGCCTTCCTGCCCGGCCTCTCCGCCCGCTTCGCCCGGCTGCCCATCGGCTACGCCTCGCCGCACTCCGCCACCGACGACGCCTTCGACCCGGACGGCACGCGGGGCGCCGACGCCACACCGCTCGACGCCGGCCTCGTCGCGGCCCAGGCCCGGCGCGGGCACGAGATGCTGCTCGGCCTCGTCGGCGGCACGGCGGCCCTGGTCGTCGCCTCCGCCGCCGTCCTCGGCTTCCGCGACGACGTCCGGGGTCAGCTCCTCGCGCTCACCACCGGCCTCGCCATGCTGATCCGCGCGCGGCTGTTCCGCTACACCGCCCAGGTGGCCTGCGTCCTGGTCGCCGGCCTCGCCGCCGTCGCGCTGCCGCTGCTCGGCCTCGCGCTGAACCCGCCCCACGACGCCCTCACCGAGTTCGTGCTCCACCAGGACCGCGGCGCCCTCGATCTGCGCACCGCCTGGCTGACGGCGGCCGTCGCCGCGGGCGCCGTACTGATCACCGCGGTCGGCCTGATCGTCCCGGGCAAGGGCCTGTCACCCTTCTGGGGCCGCTTCCTCGACCTCGCCGAGGGCGCCGTCCTCCTGGCCCTGGCCCCCTTGTGCCTCGCCACCCTCGGTGTCCTCGCGGACGTACGCTCGATGGCCGGGTAGCCACCGTGAAGAGGGCCCGGAAGGCCCTGGTACCCTGAGTGACGGCCGTTCGTGTACGCACCCCCGGAGCCCCGGCTCCGGAGGCCGCGCCCGGCGAGTCCCCGCCTCCCGAGTAACGGAAGCTCCCCCGCGATTCAGACCGGGGGCACTCGGCGGCAACCACCATGAGGAGTACGAGTGTCTCTCGACGCCGCTACGAAGAAGCAGATCATCGCCGAGTTCGGCCAGAAGGAGGGCGACACCGGCTCCCCCGAGGTCCAGGTCGCCATGCTGTCGCGCCGGATCTCCGACCTGACCGAGCACCTCAAGGCCCACAAGCACGACCACCACTCCCGCCGTGGTCTGCTGATCCTGGTCGGTCAGCGCCGTCGCCTGCTGCAGTACCTGGCCAAGAAGGACATCCAGCGCTTCCGTGCCCTGGTCGACCGCCTCGGCATCCGCCGCGGCGCGGCCGGCGCCAAGTAGGTCGCCATGAGGGAGCGGTTCCCGATCCGATCGGGAGCCGCTCCCTTTTTGCTGTACGTGCCCGCCTCCCGCACCCGCGGCAGGTGCGGAAACATGCGGACTGTCACTCCCCCTTTGTAGGGTGTCAGCACAACGCATCACGTACGGAACAGAACGAGGAGACGCGCACCGCACCGCCGCCGGTCCTCGGTAGTGGCCCCCAGGGCAGACGAAACCCCCTGGGTGCTTCGATCGAAGACCGGCCCGCACCAGCCGGAGCGCCTCTCCCACCACCGTCCCCCCGCCACACGGGCGAGCGGGACGAAGACGAGGAGAAAACGCTAGTGGAGAACGAGACCCACTACGCCGAGGCCGTCATCGACAACGGCTCCTTCGGCACCCGCACCATCCGCTTCGAGACGGGCCGCCTGGCCAAGCAGGCCGCCGGTTCCGCCGTGGCGTACCTGGACGACGACACCATGGTGCTGTCGGCCACCACCGCCTCCAAGTCCCCCAAGGACCAGCTCGACTTCTTCCCCCTCACGGTGGACGTCGAGGAGCGGATGTACGCCGCCGGCAAGATCCCCGGCAGCTTCTTCCGCCGTGAGGGCCGCCCCTCCGAGGACGCGATCCTCACCTGTCGCCTGATCGACCGCCCGCTGCGCCCGTCCTTCAAGAAGGGCCTGCGCAACGAGATCCAGGTCGTCGCCACGATCATGGCGCTCAACCCCGACCACCTCTACGACGTCGTGGCGATCAACGCCGCCTCCGCGTCGACGCAGCTGGCCGGCCTGCCCTTCTCCGGCCCGATCGGCGGCGTCCGCGTCGCGCTGATCCGCGGCCAGTGGGTCGCGTTCCCGACGCACACCGAGCTGGAGGACGCCGTCTTCGACATGGTGGTCGCCGGCCGCGTCCTGGACGACGGCGACGTGGCGATCATGATGGTCGAGGCCGAGGCCACCGACCAGACGATCAAGCTGGTCGAGGGCGGTGCCGAGGCGCCGACCGAGGAGGTCGTCGCCGCCGGTCTGGAGGCCGCCAAGCCCTTCATCAAGGTGCTGTGCCGCGCCCAGGCCGACCTCGCCGCCAAGGCCGCCAAGCCCGAGGGCGAGTTCCCGGTCTTCCTGGACTACCAGGACGACGTGTACGAGGCGCTGAAGAAGGCCGTCCAGCCGGAGCTGTCCCAGGCCCTCACCATCGCGGGCAAGCAGGAGCGCGAGGCCGAGCTGGACCGCGTCAAGGGTCTGGCCGCCGACAAGCTGCTCCCGAAGTTCGAGGGCCGCGAGAAGGAGATCTCCGCCGCTTACCGCGCGCTGACCAAGCAGCTGGTCCGCGAGCGCGTGATCAAGGAGAGGAAGCGCATCGACGGCCGCGGCGTCACGGACATCCGTACGCTCGCCGCCGAGGTCGAGGCCATCCCGCGCGTGCACGGCTCGGCGCTGTTCGAGCGTGGCGAGACCCAGATCCTGGGCATCACCACCCTGAACATGCTCCGTATGGAGCAGCAGCTGGACACCCTCTCCCCGGTGACCCGCAAGCGCTACATGCACAACTACAACTTCCCGCCGTACTCCGTCGGCGAGACCGGCCGCGTCGGCTCCCCGAAGCGCCGCGAGATCGGCCACGGCGCCCTCGCCGAGCGCGCCCTCGTGCCGGTGCTGCCGACGCGCGAGGAGTTCCCGTACGCGATCCGTCAGGTGTCCGAGGCCCTCGGCTCCAACGGTTCGACGTCCATGGGCTCGGTCTGCGCCTCCACCATGTCCATGCTGAACGCCGGTGTGCCGCTCAAGGCCCCCGTCGCCGGTATCGCCATGGGCCTGATCTCCGAGCAGGCCGACGGTGAGACGCACTACGTCACCCTCACCGACATCCTCGGTGCGGAGGACGCCTTCGGTGACATGGACTTCAAGGTCGCCGGCACGAAGGACTTCGTGACCGCCCTCCAGCTCGACACCAAGCTGGACGGCATCCCGGCCTCCGTCCTGGCCGCGGCCCTCAAGCAGGCCCGCGACGCCCGTCTCCACATCCTCGACGTGATGATGGAGGCCATCGACCGGCCCGACGAGATGTCCCCGAACGCCCCGCGGATCATCACCGTCAAGATCCCGGTGGACAAGATCGGTGAGGTCATCGGCCCCAAGGGCAAGATGATCAACCAGATCCAGGAGGACACGGGCGCCGACATCACGATCGAGGACGACGGCACGATCTACATCGGCGCGGTCGACGGACCGTCCGCCGAGGCCGCCCGCGCCACGATCAACGGCATCGCCAACCCGACGATGCCCGAGGTCGGCGAGCGCTACCTGGGTACGGTCGTCAAGACCACCACCTTCGGCGCGTTCGTCTCCCTGCTCCCCGGCAAGGACGGTCTGCTGCACATCTCGCAGATCCGCAAGCTCGCCGGCGGCAAGCGCGTGGAGAACGTCGAGGACGTCCTCGGTGTGGGCCAGAAGGTCCAGGTCGAGATCGCCGAGATCGACTCCCGCGGCAAGCTCTCCCTCATCCCCGTGATCGAGGGCGAGGACGGCTCGGACGACAAGAAGGACGACGCCGACCAGTGACGTCCCGTAGCTTCAAGGCGACGGCCCGCACCTCTCCGG
>NZ_JBHXLV010000105.1:0-22397 GCF_042721685.1 Streptomyces sp. NPDC058459
CCGCCACGTTCTGGGTGGGCGTGTCCTCCCACAGCACCTCGTTCATCGCCTCGGCGACACTGTTGCGGCCGCCGAACAGGGAGGCGGCGAACCGGTCGTCGGTCAGCATCAGCCGCAACGAGTTGCCGATCCAGTCGGCGGTCGGCTGGTGCCCGGCCGCCATCATCACCATCAGGTCCTGGACGATCTCCTGGGCCGTGAACCCGCTGTCGTCCGCCAGCATCCGGGAGACCACGTCGTCGGCGGGCTGCTCGGCGCGGTCGGCGACCAGCCGGGCCATGGAGGAACCCAGGTGGGACTGGCCGGCCAGCGCCCTCTCCCGGCCGTCGATCATGTCGTTGAGCGCGGTGACCAGGCCCGGACTCTCGTCGTCCGGGAAGCCGTAGAGGTGCGCGAGGACGCGTACGGGGAGCAGTCCCGCGTACTGGGTGACCAGGTCGGCCGCGCCGGAGAGGCAGACCGCGTCGATCAGCTCGTCCGCGAACCGCTCGGCCTGGCGCCGGAGTTCGGAGGGGTCGACCGACTCCAGCGCGTTGCTGATCATCGCGGCGCGCTCCCGGTGCCGTTCCCCGACCGTGTAGAGGATGGACGGCTGGCGGTGGCCGATCATCGGCAGCAGCGGCCAGCCAGCCGGGATGTTCTCCCACTGGTTCCACAGCTCGGAGTCCCGGCTGAACAGCAGCGGATCGCCCGTGACCTGGTGCAGCTCGCGGTAGCCCAGTACCAGCCAGGCCGGGATGCCGCCGTCCAGCTCCACCGGGACCACCGCGCCGTGGTCGCGCCGCATCTCGCGGTACAGACAGGCGGGTTCAGTCTGGAAGCGGGGTCCGCCGAGCGGTACGGCCTCGGGCATCACACCAGCTCCCCACTGAGCCCGGAGGTCTGGGCGTACCTGGTCCGCACATGGCGGACCAGGGTGATCAGGACGTCCTTGGCCGACTCGCGGGAGCGGGCGTCGCAGTCGATCAGCGGTACATGCGGATCGAGGTCCAGGGCCGCGCGCACGTCCGCGCCCGCGCGCACCGGGCCGCCGAAGTCGTTGCAGGCCACGATGAACGGCGTGCCGTGCTGTTCCAGGCGGTCGATGGCGTACCAGGAGTCGTCGATCCGGCGGGTGTCGACCAGTACGACCGCGCCGAGCGTGCCGGAGAACAGCCGGTCCCACAGGAACCAGAACCGCTCCTGGCCGGGCGCCCCGAACAGATACAGCACATTGCGCGCGTCGAGCGTGATGCGGCCGAAGTCGAAGGCGACGGTGGTGGCCGTCTTGCCGCCCACGAACGCGATGTCGTCCACCGGCTCGCCCGCCCGGGTCATCGTCTCCTCGGTGTTGAGGGGACGGATCTCGCTGACCGAGCGGACCAGCGTGGTCTTGCCGACGCCGAACCCGCCTACGACGACGATCTTCAGACCGTTGTCGGCGGAGGCACCCAACGGGGTGCGCGCGTCAGAGATTGCGGAGTCCAACGAGCACCTGCTCCAGGATGTCGGGGTCGGTGATGGCGGGGCGGTGCGGGTGGCGGGCGCTGACATGGCCGGTGGCCAGGAGGTCGGACAGGAGCACCTTGGTGATGCTGACGGGCAGGCGCAGCTCGGCGGCGATCTCCACCACCGCGGTCGGGAACCTGGTCAGCCGCAGGATGGCCGCGTGCTCGGACTGCATGCCGCTGGCCGCCGCCGATTCGGCGACGATCAGCGTGACCAGGTCCAGCGTGCCGCCGGCGCCGCTCCCGATCCGTCCCCGCGTGATGGTGTAGAGACGGTCGGGAGCGTCGTCCCTGCCCGGACGGCTCATGAGGAGCGGGGCGGCGCGGTCAGGTGTTCGCCGATCTGCTCCACCAGTTCGCTCATCGTGTGGCCGACCACTCCGGGGTCGGCGTCCTCGCTGGTCACCACGGCCAGGTGGGCACCCTGGCCGGCCTCGACGATGAACAGCACACCGCCGTAGAACTCGGCCATCGCCGAGCGGACGCCGCCGCTGCCGTCGCCGAACTCCACGGACGCCCCGTGCGAGAGCGACTGGATGCCGGCGGCGATCGCGGCGAGCTGGTCCGCCTGGTCGACGGACAACTCCGGGGTGCGGCACAGCTTGAGGCCGTCACGGGAGAGGACGAGCGCGTGCCGGGCGCCCGGAGTCTTCTCCAGCAGGCTCTCGAGGAGCCAGGTGAGCGTGGAGTCGGCGGTGGTCGGGCCGGTCATGAGGTGGTGTCGCCTTCCAGGTGCGTGTGCGGTTGCTCGGAGGGAGAGGTGGGACGGGAGCCGGCGGGGGCGTCGGCCTGGCCGCTCTCGGATGTCTCGTCGGGCCGGGTGTGCCGTGCCCGGTCGTCGGGGCCGGCGCCGGGCCGGACCGCCCTGCGGAAGCTGCTGAAGCGGGCCGCCCGGACCTTGGCCTCGTCGAGGTCGGGCGCGGTCCGCCCGGAGTTCTCCCGCTCGGCCGATCGGGACCGCTCGGCCTCGGCCAGCGTGCGGCCACGCCGCCGCCTGGGCAGTCCGTTGACTTCCTCGGCGGGCGGGGCGGGAGGCTCGGTGGCAGAGGTGGCAGAGGTGGCCGGGGTGGCCGGGGTGGCCGGGGTGGCCGGGGTGGCCGGGGTGGCCGGGGTGGCCAGGGTGGCAGAGGTGGCCGGGGTAGCGGAGGCGGCCTGGCTGGCCGAGGCCGTCGGGGCGGACGGTGTGGCGGGGCGCTCGGTCAGCGGGGCCGTCTGGGCCGCTGGGGCCGCCGGGGTGGCTGGAACGGCGCTGGTAAGGATCTCCTGCGGGACCAGCATCAGCACACCGGTGCCGCCGCGCGCCGAGGGACGGAACGACACCGTCAGGCCGTATCTGTGGGCCAGCCTGCCGACCACCGAGAGCCCGAGCCGGGTGCCGGTCAGACCGCCCAGTCCGGACACGTCACCGCTCACCGCCCGTTCGGCGCGCCGCAGTTGGACATCGCCCATCACCAGGCCGCTGTCCTCCACGGAGACGATGACCCCGGCCGGGACCTCCTCCACATAGACATGGACCTCGGCGCTGGGCGGGGAGAAGTTCGTGGCGTTGTCGAGGAGTTCGGCGAGCGCGTGCATCACGCCCTCGGCCGCGTGCCCGGCGACGGCGACCGTGCTGGCGGAATGCACCCGCACCCGCCGGTAGCCGCCGATGCGGCCCATCGCGCCGCGCAGGATGGACTCCATGGCGATGGGCCGGGCCCAGCGCCGTCCCGAACGCGCCCCGGTCAGCACCGCGATGGAGTCCGCCAGCCGTCCGGCCTGCGCGGTGCGGTGGTCCAGATGCAGCAGGTCGGCGAGGAACTCCTCGTCGCTGTGCCGCTCCTCCATCGCCCGCAGGTCGGCGAGGGTGGCCGTGGCCAGCGCCTGCATCCGGCCCGCCGTGTTGGAGGTGGCCGAGACGGCCGCGGCCCGCTCGCGCCGGGCCTCCTCCAGCTCACCGGACAGCCGCAGCACCTCGTCGCGCAGCCGCTCCGCCTCCCGCGCGCGGTCCTGCTCAAGGCGAGCCAGTTCGGCGCTGAACTCAGCTCGCTGAGCTGCCAGTTCGTCGATGAGCCGCTGCTGTTCCCGGCGCGCCCTCTCGGCCGCCGAGGTCAGCTGCCCCTCCAGCCGGCCCACATCGGCCAGCGCACTGTCCCCTCGGCGCCGGGCGCGGCGGGCGGCCTGCCGGGTGTGCGCGGCCACGGTCACCGCGACACAGAGCGCCACCGCCGCCGCACCCCCGGCCCACAGGAGCGCGTCGCGCGCCGAGCGAGGCGCGGCGGCGGCCACCGCGCCGAGCGCGAGCGCCGACACGACGGCGGTCAGGACGAGGGCGAGAGCGGGTGAGCGGAGGGCGGGGCGGTCGTCGCCAGAGGGCGTGGGCGCGGTCATCGGTCCGGTCTGGTCCTCGCGGCAGCTGGAGTGGTCGGGAGTCGAGAATCACCTGTTTGGGGGAACCGGCGGTCACTATACGAGAGTTGATGATCAAAGTGGAAAGAATGCAGCGGCCTTCCATTAAGTGGACGTCCAAATCGTGGCTTTGGCCGTGAACCGGGCGCTGGTCGCGTATCCGTCGAAGCCGTAGATCTTGACGCCCGGCCCCCGGCCCGCTGAACTGTCACTGCCCGCCCCGACGGGGTCATGGCAGGGGAGGTGCGAAGGGGGAGCGGCACGTGTCGGGGGACAGGGGGGCGTCGGGCCTCCTCGCGCGCCTCGCCCGGTTCACCGGGCGCACCCTGCGCGGCGAATGGCACGCCATCGTGGTGGACCCGGTACGACGCCTCGTGCACCGCGGGCTGTCCGGGCTGACCCTGGCCGTCGTCGCCGCGTCCGGCGTCATCTTCTTCCACGATCTGGCCCAGCACCCGCTCGGCGCCGTCTGGGTACGGCGGCTCGGCGGCGTCACCGCCGGCCTGCCCCTGTGGCTCTCCCTGCTGCGCACCCCCGTCTCGCTGTACGTCCCCGCGCTCGACCTGCCGGTATGGGCGGGCATCACCCAGCTGTTCCTGGCCTTCGCGCTCGCCGAACTCATCCTCGGCCGCGCCCGCACCCTGGCCATCGCCTACGCCACCACGCTGGCCGGCACCCTCACCGCCCGGCTGATGGTCGCGCTCGGCCCCGGCTGGTGGGGGTTCGGGCTGCCCGCCGAGTGCGGTGCCGTCCTGGACACCGGCCCCTCGGCGGCCGTCGTGGGCCTGTTCACCTATCTGGCCGTGGTCCGGCGCGCCCCCGTGGTTTTCACCCTGACAGGCGGATCGATGGTGTGGGAGTCCATCGCCGTACCCAATCTCGCCGGGCGCGAGCACCTGATCGCCGTGTCCGCCGCGGTCGTCCTGGGGCTGCTGCGCGGCCGCCGCCCGCGCCTGCCGTACGGCGGGAAGCCCCGGAAGCCCCGGCCGGTCACCCCTCCCGCCGCCCCGCCCGCACTCGCCGTCCCGTATCCCCGCATCCCGCCCGTACATCCTCCCGACCCGACGCGGACACGTCAACGTGACGATTTTCGGGCGTCGGCCGACGCCCGCACCCCCTAGTGTTTCCGCGGAGTACGGGGGCAGTGCGTGGCTGACACCATGGTGTTCGTCGCCGGCAGGCTGAAGGGAATCCCAGATGTTCCGCAAGGTGCTGGTAGCCAACCGCGGAGAGATCGCCATCCGCGCTTTCCGGGCGGGCTACGAACTCGGCGCGCGCACGGTGGCCGTCTTCCCCCACGAGGACCGCAACTCGCTGCACCGGCTCAAGGCCGACGAGGCGTACGAGATCGGCGAGCCCGGACACCCCGTCCGCGCCTACCTCTCCGTCGACGAGATCGTGAGCGCCGCCCGCCGCGCCGGGGCGGACGCCGTGTACCCCGGCTACGGCTTCCTCTCGGAGAACCCCGAGCTGGCCCGCGCCTGCGAGGAGGCCGGGATCACCTTCGTCGGCCCCAGCGCCGACACCCTCGAACTCACCGGCAACAAGGCCAGCGCGGTCGCCGCCGCGCGCGCGGCCGGGGTGCCCGTGCTCGGCTCCTCCGCGCCCTCCAACGACGTGGACGAACTGGTGCGCGCCGCCGACGACATCGGCTTCCCCATCTTCGTGAAGGCGGTCGCGGGCGGCGGTGGCCGGGGCATGCGCCGGGTCGAGGAGCCCGCACGGCTCCGCGAGTCCATCGAGGCCGCCTCCCGCGAGGCCGCGTCCGCCTTCGGCGACCCGACCGTCTTCCTGGAGAAGGCCGTCGTGGACCCCCGCCACATCGAGGTGCAGATCCTCGCGGACGGCGAGGGCGACGTGATCCACCTCTACGAGCGCGACTGCTCGCTCCAGCGCCGCCACCAGAAGGTCGTCGAGCTGGCGCCCGCCCCCAACCTCGACCCCGCGCTGCGGGACCGGATCTGCGCCGACGCCGTGCGCTTCGCCCGCGAGATCGGCTACCGCAACGCGGGCACGGTCGAGTTCCTCCTCGACCAGGACGGCAACCACGTCTTCATCGAGATGAACCCCCGCATCCAGGTCGAGCACACGGTGACCGAGGAGGTCACCGACGTCGACCTCGTCCAGGCCCAGATGCGGATCGCCGGCGGGGAGACCCTGGCCGGCCTCGGCCTCTCCCAGGACCGGATCACCCTGCGCGGCGCGGCCCTCCAGTGCCGGATCACCACCGAGGACCCCGCCAACGGCTTCCGCCCCGACACCGGCCTGATCAGCGCGTACCGCTCGCCCGGCGGCTCCGGCATCCGGCTCGACGGCGGAACCACCCACGCCGGCACCGAGATCAGCGCCCACTTCGACTCCATGCTGGTCAAACTCACCTGCCGGGGACGGGACTTTGAGACCGCCGTCGGACGGGCCCGGCGCGCGGTCGCCGAGTTCCGCATCCGGGGCGTGGCCACCAACATCCCCTTCCTGCAAGCCGTGCTGGACGACCCCGACTTCCGCGCCGGACGCGTCACCACCTCGTTCATCGAGGAGCGCCCGCAGCTGCTGACGTCCCGTCACTCGGCCGACCGGGGCACCAAGCTGCTCACCTTCCTGGCCGACGTCACCGTCAACAAGCCGCACGGTGAGCGCCCCGAACTCCTGGACCCCGTGAGCAAGTTGCCCGTGCTTCCCACGGGCGGGCCCCCGGCGGGGTCCCGGCAGCGGCTGGTCCACCTCGGCCCCGAGGGCTTCGCCCGCGAACTGCGCGCGTCCCCGGCGGTCGGCGTCACCGACACCACCTTCCGTGACGCCCACCAGTCGCTGCTGGCCACCCGGGTGCGTACCAAGGACCTGCTCGCCGTCGCGCCCGTCGTCGCCCGCACCCTGCCCGAACTGCTGTCGCTGGAGTGCTGGGGCGGCGCCACCTACGACGTGGCGCTCCGCTTCCTCGCCGAGGACCCCTGGGAGCGGCTGGCCGCGCTGCGCGAGGCGGTCCCCAACATCTGCCTCCAGATGCTGCTGCGCGGCCGCAACACCGTCGGCTACACCCCCTATCCCACCGAGGTCACCGACGCCTTCGTGCGGGAGGCCGCCGCCACCGGCGTCGACATCTTCCGCATCTTCGACGCGCTCAACGACGTGGACCAGATGCGGCCCGCCATCGACGCCGTCCGGGAGACCGGCACCGCCGTCGCCGAGGTCGCCCTCTGTTACACCGCCGACCTCAGCGACCCCGGCGAGCGGCTCTACACCCTCGACTACTACCTGAAGCTGGCCGAGAAGATCGTCGCGGCCGGCGCGCATGTCATCGCCATCAAGGACATGGCCGGCCTGCTGCGCGCCCCGGCCGCCGCGAAGCTGGTGTCCGCGCTGCGGAGCGAGTTCGGACTGCCGGTGCATCTGCACACCCATGACACGGCCGGCGGCCAGCTCGCCACCTATCTCGCCGCGATCCAGGCGGGCGTCGACGCGGTGGACGGCGCGGTCGCCTCCATGGCCGGCACGACCTCGCAGCCCTCGCTGTCCGCCCTGGTCGCCGCCACCGACCACTCCGAGCGCCCCACCGGCCTCGACCTCCAGGCCGTCGAGGAGCTGGAGCCCTACTGGGAGGGCGTGCGCAAGGTCTACGCCCCCTTCGAGGCGGGTCTCGCCTCCCCGACCGGCCGCGTCTACCACCATGAGATCCCCGGCGGCCAGCTCTCCAACCTGCGCACCCAGGCCGTCGCCCTCGGCCTCGGCGACCGCTTCGAGGAGATCGAGGCGATGTACGCGGCCGCCGACCGCATCCTGGGCCGCCTGGTCAAGGTCACCCCGTCCTCCAAGGTGGTCGGCGACCTCGCCCTGCACCTGGTCGGCGCGGGTGTCTCGCCGGACGACTTCGAGGCCGACCCGGACCGCTTCGACATCCCGGACTCGGTGATCGGCTTCCTGCGCGGCGAGCTGGGCACCCCGCCCGGCGGCTGGCCGGAGCCGTTCCGCACCAAGGCGCTGCGCGGCCGCGCCGAGGCCAAGCCGGTACGGGAGCTGTCCGCCGAGGACCGCGAAGGGCTGGAGAAGGACCCGAAGCCCACCCTGAACCGGCTGCTGTTCCCCGGCCCGGCCGGCGAGTTCGACACCCACCGGCAGGCGTACGGCGACACCAGCGTGCTGGACAGCAAGTCCTTCTTCTACGGCCTGCGCCCGGCCAAGGAGTACGCCGTCGACCTGGAGCCCGGCGTGCGGCTGCTGATCGAGCTGCAGGCGGTGGGCGAGGCGGACGAGCGCGGTATGCGCACGGTGATGTCCACGCTCAACGGCCAGCTCCGGCCCATCCAGGTCCGCGACCGCTCGGCTGCCACCGACGTACCGGTGACGGAGAAGGCCGACCGCTCGAACCCCGGACAGGTCGCGGCGCCGTTCGCCGGGGTGGTGACGCTCGCGGTGGAGGAGGGTGCCGTGGTGGCGGCCGGGGAGACCGTGGCCACCATCGAGGCGATGAAGATGGAGGCCACGATCACCGCGCCGAAGGCGGGCCGGGTGTCCCGGCTGGCGATCAACCGCATTCAGCAGGTGGAGGGCGGAGACCTGCTGGTCGAACTGGTCTGAGCCGCCCGCGTCCGTTCCGGCCCCCTGCGCGGGGGGCCGGAACGGACGGGCGGGCTCAGTTCCAGAGCGGGTACACCATGGTCTGGGTGAAGCCCTTGGGGCGCGCGTCGTCGTAGGTGACGCTCATCCGGGTGTAGCGCTGGACGTCCGGGTCCCTCTTCCACTGCGCCGGGCGGTCGAGGCGCACGGTCACGTGGTAGGAGCGGAACACGCCCTTGGCGCAGTACGGGTCGCAGTTGTTGACCGCGTTCACACCCTCGGCCACGGCCGACCCCGAGTCCCACTTGTACCACGTCAGCCCGCTGAGCCGGCTGTTGCCGTCACCGCAGGCCAGCAGGAAGTCGGCCGGGCGCACGTCCTTCCTCCACTGGCAGTCGACGAGCACGGGCGCGGTCCGGTAGGGCTGGGGGGCCGTGGGCGGGCTGGCCGCGGCCGTCGTCATCGCCGCGGTGAGCAGGGCTCCCGCAGCCAGGGTGACCGTCGTTCCCACCAGTGATCCGCGCATGGCCGCTCCCACCTGTCGTGCTGTGTCCGACCATTAGCCGACGCTACGACCGTTCGCCCGGACGCACCACTCGCGCAGGTGGGAGCGCGTGTCAGCCGTGCCGGCGGTAGGCCCGCGGCCCGCTGGTCAGGGCGATGCCGTGGGTCCAGGTCCCGCCGACCGGACGCGTTCAGCATGGTGAACGCCGAACGCGTCCTTGGACGGCGATGACCCACGGAGCCGAGGGTCCGGTCCAGGCCCGTCGGGAGGCGGGCGCCCTCCTCACGGCATCAGCAGGTGCCCTCGTCCTGCCACGGGCCCCAGTCGGAGCCGTTCGGGGTCTCGTTCTGGGTCCACCACCTGGCCTTCCAGTTGTGGTGGTTGTAGGAGACCTCGTCGCCTTTGACGTACGCGGCCGACGAACTCCAGCCCGCCTTGCAGGAGTTGCCGGGGTTCGGCGGCGTCGGGGTCGGGGTGGGCGTCGGGTTCGGCGGAGTCGCGCCGGCGAACTTCACCGAGAACTTGGCGAAATCCCAGGAGTTCTGGGCCACGCTGGAGCAAGTGCCGGAGGTGCGGTCGCCGTTGTCGGCCGGGGTGCACTGGCGGTCTCTGTTCAAAGACCAGAAGGTGAAGCGGTCCATGTGGTGGCCCGTGGCGAAGTCCAGCACCGTCTGGAAGTCGGCCTGGGAGAAGTACTCCCCGGTGTCGCTGCGGCCGTTCATCCCGGAGAAGCCCTCGTGCGCGTAGGCCGTGGCCTCGTCCCAGCCGAAGGTGGAGCGCAGGACGCCGTTGAAGTCGGCCAGCGCGCTGGTCTGGCTCGCCGCGCCGTTGAAGCCGCCGTCGAAGGGCATGATGGAGAAGTTGTTCGGGGTGAAGCCCTGGGACTTCGCCTCCAGCAGCATCTGCTTGCCGAACCAGCCGGTGCCGTCCGCCGTGCCTGCCGTGGTGACCGAGACGTACAGACCGGGGTTGTTCTGCTGGAGGATCTTGGCGGCGCCGATCTCGTTGTGGATGGCCGCCGTGTTCTCGTACTCCGGCTCCTCCAGGTCGAAGTCGATCGCGTGCAGGCCGTACTTGGTGATGACCTGCTGGTAGGCGGCCGCCGTGGCCGCCGGGTCGGCGCAGGACTGTCCCAGCTTGGTGCCGCCGTACCCGCCGATCGAGATGGAGACGTCACCGCCCCTGGACCGGATGGTGTTGATCACCGACTGGACCGCGGTGTCCGAGGAGACCGGCGAGGTGCCGCCCCAAGTAGGGCTGCAACCGCCGCCGTTGGGCGCCAGCACGAAGGCGAGCTGGAACGCCTTGAGGCCGGTGGCGTCCATGATGGCGGCCGCGTCCGGCGGGTCGTTGTCGGTCGGCATCAGATACGGGGCCGCCGCGTACCAGCGGTTGTCCAGCGCGGTCGTGGCGCCCGAGGCGCTGCCCGCGACCAGTGCCGTCGTGCCGGCCGCGGCCAGTGTGACGGCGGCCGCCGCGCCCAGACATGCCCGAAGACGTCTCACTACGAGCCTCCAGAGGGGGGTGGGGGAATTGCCAGACTCGTGGACGGCGCCCGGCTTGGTCTAGTCCAACGCACGTCTTTGGACTGGACCAAACCCATTCTTTACTCGGAAGTAAGTGAACGGCCCCTCTGTGCAGGGGACTTGCCGGACCCGTCGATCTGCGCGGAACCGTGGCGAAGCGTCCGCCCTCTGAGGCACCCTGGAGGCCGAGCGTACTGTTTCACCACGTTTGAGCGGCGGTGCGCGAGGGGGAGCGATCACATGAGGGGCGGGGCGAACCGCGGTGGAGATCACCATTCACAGACCCGGCGAACTGACCTCCGCGCTGCGCGGGGCCTGGCACCGGGCGATGGACGAGTCACCCGAGTACGCCAACCCCTTCCTCGCGCCGGAGTTCGCCATCGGAGTCGGCCGTCACCGGGGCGGTGTTCGCATCGCGGTGCTGCGCGAGGGCGGTGAGCCGGTCGGCTTCCTCCCCTTCGAACGGGGTCCGCTGGGCACGGGACGCGCCGTCGGTCTCGGACTCTCCGACTGCCAGGCGCTCGTGCACCGGCCCGGCGTCACCTGGGACGCGGCCGAACTGCTGCGCGCCTGCGGGCTCAGCATCTTCGAGTTCGACCATCTCGTCCAGGAGCAGCGGCCGTTCGCCCCGTATCTCACCGGCACCTTCGCCTCGCCGGTCATCGATGTGAAGCCCGGCGACGGCACCTATGCCGAGTGGCTGCGCGGCACCTACCCCGGGCTCGCCAAGACGACCCTGAAGAAGGAGCGCAGGCTCGGCCGGGACATCGGCGAGGTGCGGTTCGTCTTCGACGAACGCGACCCGAAGGCGCTGCGCACCCTGATGCGCTGGAAGTCGGCCCAGTACCGCCGCACCGGCCGCATGGACCGGTTCGCCCGCCCCTGGATCGTGGACCTGGTGAACCACCTCTTCCATGTCCGCGAGGAGCACTTCACCGGCGTGCTCTCCGTGCTGTACGCGGGTGACCGCCCGGTCGCCGCCCACTTCGGACCCCGCTCCAGCACCGTCCTGGCCGCCTGGTTCACCGCCTACGATCCCGAACTGCGCTACTACTCACCGGGGTTGATGATGCACCTGCGCACGGCCGAGAGTGCCGCCCGCGAAGGTGTGACCCTGGTCGACCTCGGGCGGGGCGACAAGGAGTACAAGGACTGGCTCAAGACCCGCGAACTGCGGGTCGGCGAGGGCTTCGCGGCCCGCGCCCATCCCGTGGCCATGGCCCAGCGGGTATGGCGCCGGCCGGTACGCGGACTGCGCAACACCGTACTCGCCCACCCTCAACTGCGTTCGCCCGCAGATCGGTTGCTGAAGACGGTCGGTCAACTGCGCACTCACGGGCGGCCGGGGCGCTGACCTCACCGGGCGGGACTGTCGGGACCAAAGCACATGGTCCGGACAGTCCCGCCCGGATGTGAACGGCCGCTGGGTGTGAACGCCCTTGTGCGGAAAGGATTTGGCTTCCGAAGGCTTGCGCCCGTTTGGTTCATCCCTTAAATCAAAACATGAACTAAGCAGGGGCCGTATCCCGGTCCCGCAGTCGCAGGGAGCCGCAATGAGACTGAGATCCCTGGGGACAGCGCTCGCCGCCACGGCAGCACTGCTCGCCCTGCCCACCCTCCAACCTCCGGCCGCCGCCGCTACGGACAGCGCCCAGGCCGGCTGCAACACCGCCAACGCCGCGCAGGGCAGGCCCGCCACCGCCTCGTCCACCGAGAACGCGGGCACCCCGGCCTCCGCCGCCTTCGACGGCGACACGGGCACCCGCTGGTCCAGCGAGTTCGCCGACCCGCAGTGGCTCCGCGTCGACCTCGGCTCGGTGCAGGACCTGTGCGGTATCGACCTGAACTGGGAGGCCGCCTACGGCAAGGACTTCCAGCTCCAGAGCTCGACCGACGGCACGAACTGGACCACGCTCAAGACCGTCACCGGCGGAACCGGCGGCACCACCTCGTACGCGGTGAGCGGCTCCGGCCGCTACGTCCGTGTCAACGGGACCGCCCGCGGCACGACCTACGGCTACTCGCTGTGGGAGATGGCCGTGCACACCGGCACCACCGGTGTCCCGCCGGTGCAGGGCGGCGGCGACCTCGGCCCGAACGTGATCGTCGTCGACCCGAGCACGCCGAACCTCCAGCAGAAGTTCGACAGCGTCTTCGCCGGCCAGGAGTCGAACCAGTTCGGCTCCGCCCGCTACCAGTTCCTGATGAAGCCCGGCACGTACAACAACATCAACGCCCAGCTCGGCTTCTACACGTCGGTCTCCGGCCTCGGTCTCAACCCCGACGACGTCCAGATCAACGGCGACATCACCGTGGACGCGGGCTGGTTCAACGGCAACGCCACGCAGAACTTCTGGCGTTCGGCGGAGAACCTCGCCATCCGCCCGGTCAACGGCACCGACCGCTGGGCCGTCGCGCAGGCCGCCCCGTTCCGCCGCATCCACGTCCAGGGCGGGCTCAACCTCTCGCCCAACGGCTACGGCTGGGCCTCCGGCGGCTACATCGCGGACTCCAAGATCGACGGCACCGTGGGACCGTACTCCCAGCAGCAGTGGTACACCCGTGACAGCTCGGTCGGCGGGTGGACCAACGGCGTCTGGAACATGGTCTTCAGCGGTGTGCAAGGCGCGCCCGCGACCAACTTCGACAACGGCCCGTACACCACGCTGGACAACACCCCGGTCTCCCGCGAGAAGCCGTTCCTCTACCTCGACGGCTCCACGTACAAGGTGTTCGTCCCGGCGAAGCGCACCAACGCGCGGGGCGTCTCCTGGCCGGCCAACGCCGGGACCTCGCTCCCGCTCGACCAGTTCTACGTGGTCAAGCCCGGCGCGACCGCCGCCACCATCAACCAGGCGCTCGCCCAGGGCCTCAACCTCCTGTTCACCCCGGGTGTCTACCACCTGGACCGGGCCATCGAGGTGACCCGCGCCAACACCGTGGTCCTCGGCCTCGGCCTCGCCACCATCGTCCCGGACAACGGCGTCGACGCCATGCACGTCGCCGACGTGGACGGCGTCAGGCTCGCCGGGTTCCTCATCGACGCGGGCAGCGCCAACTCCGACACCCTGCTGCGGATCGGCCCGGCCGGCTCCACCGCCGACCACGCGGCCAACCCCACCACCATGCAGGACGTGTTCGTGCGCATCGGCGGCGCGGGCCCCGGCCTCGCCACCAACTCGGTCGTGGTCAACAGCAACAACGTCATCATCGACCACACCTGGCTGTGGCGCGCCGACCACGGCAGCGGCGTCGGCTGGGACACCAACCGCGCCGACTACGGGCTGCGGGTCAACGGCAACGACGTCCTCGCCACCGGCCTGTTCGTCGAGCACTACAACAAGTACGACGTGTACTGGGCCGGGCAGCGCGGGCGCACGATCTTCTTCCAGAACGAGAAGGCGTACGACGTGCCCAACTCCGGCGCCATCACCCATGACGGCATCGTCGGCTACGCGGCCTACAAGGTCGCCGACTCGGTCACCTCGCACGAGGCATGGGGTCTGGGCAGCTACTGCTACTTCACCGCGGACTCCTCCATCGTCCAGGCGCACGGCTTCCAGGTGCCGGTGAACTCCGGGGTCAAGCTGCACGACATCCTGGTGATCTCGCTCGGCGGCAAGGGCCAGTACGCCCACGTCGTCAACAACACCGGCGCCCCCACCTCGGGGTCGGACACCATCCCGTCCAAGATCACTCAGTTCCCGTAGGGCGGGTGCGCGGGGCCCGGAAGGCGGGGCCCGCGCGACACGCCTAGGGTGGCGTGACGGAGGGCCGCGCGGCCCTGCGTCACGGTCCCCGGCCCGGTCGGACGCCCGAGCGGCCGGTCGTCCAGGTCAACTACTGGACGACCGGGCCGACTTCACCCACCGGGAGCCTCCCGCTCCCGCCTCGGACGGCCCCGGACCGGGGGCTGCCGCCCGAACGGAGTAACACTGCGGGCGTACCGACCGGGCTGCCGCTGTGATGGAGGGGTCCCCAACCTCGATCCAGTGAGGCACCTCATGCGTATGCGCAAGCTTGCTACAACGGCCGTCCTCGCGGGCGCCCTTGCCCTCTCCGGCGCCACCGCGGCCCAGGCGGCCGACCCGGACCCCGTCACCGGTGTCGCCGCCAACAGCCCCGGCGTCGCCTCCGGCAACGTCATCCAGGTCCCGGTGGAGATCCCGGTCAACCTGTGCGGCAACACGATCGACGTCGTGGGCCTGCTGAACCCGGCGTTCGGCAACATCTGCGCCAACTCCTGACGGCGCACGCGAAGGGTGCCGGTCCCTCTCACGCGAGGGGCCGGCACCCCGCTGCCGTGGTTCAGTCGGCCGTGACCGGCTCCTTCCGGACCGGGGGAAGCTCCTCCGTCCGGCGGCCCCGCAGCAGCAGGCGCCGCACCGGACGCTCCACCCCCTCGAACAGCGCCCAGGACAACCCGAGCGACACCGCGAACGCGGCCGCGGTCACCCCGGTCCCGGCCACCGCGCCGAACCGCGGCTTGTCGCCCAGTACGGAGATGCCCGCGCGCAGCACCAGCAGATGCACCATGTAGAACGCGAACGACAGCTCCCCGAGCCGTACCAGCCGCCGCCCCCGCCACAGTGAGGGCAGCGCGCGCAGATCGGCGACGGCCGCCGCCGGGATCAGCAGGGTGAACCCGGCCAGGGTGCAGGACGTGGCCGCGTAGCCGGGCGCCACCTGGGGGACGAGGAAGTAGCCGAGGATGGCCAGGGCGAGCGAGCCCTCCAGGCCGGGGCCGCGCCAGCGGTCGAGCAGCACCAGCCGGGCGGTGACCGTGCCTAGCACGAACTCCGGCAGCCGGGCCGCGGGCAGCGAGTACAGCGGCTGGCTCAGCCAGTGGTGGGCGTCCGCCCAGGCCAGGACCAGCGCGGTCACCGCCGCCAGGGCACCGAGCACCAGCGTCCCGCGCGCGTTCAGCCGGCGCAGCAGCCAGAACAGGGCGGGGAAGAGCGCGTAGAAGAACGCCTCGCAGGCCAGCGACCAGCTGACCGGGTTGAGCGTCTGCCACCACGGCTGCCACCACGAGTGTGTCAGTGACAGGTTCGCCAGGGTCTGCTTCCACGTCGGGAGCGCCGGTCTGCCCATCGCGAAGGCCACGGTGACCGCGAGGAGGGCGGTGGCCAGGTGCACCGGATAGACCCGGGCGATCCGCCGCCGCCAGAAGCCGGGTGCCCGGTCGTCCGGCCGGGCCGACCAGGTCAGTACGAAGCCGGACAGGACGAAGAAGAACGACACTCCGGTGCCGCCGGGGGTGAAGGCCCAGGAGACGAGCCGGCCGGCCTGGCCGCCGAGATAGCCGAAGTTGTTGATGTGCAGTCCGAACACCAGCAGGGCCGCCAGCCAGCGCAGCCCGGTCAGCGAGGGCAGCGAGGTTCCCGGGCCGCCCGGCGGGGTCGGCCGGTCGGTGGCCGCGCCGGGCCGGGCGGGCGGTGTCCGGGGCGTCCGGGTCGTCGCCGTGGTCATCCGATCACCTGCCGCTGGAGGTTCGCGTGGGGCATGAAGGGGACTGGTGCCCTGCCGCACCCCCACATTCACCTGATGCCGCAAACGTCACACCGCTGCCGAACGAGACACCTCCCGCTCTGCCACGGATGGCGTGCCCGCAGTGCCCGGACGGGTGAGCGCGGCCCCGTCAGGGAACCAACACCTCGGGTTCCGTTTTTCTCCGGTACCTGCCGGCGGGGGCCGATCACCCTGTGAAGTCAGAGACCAGGGCTCGAAAACTTGACTAGTTCGTTTACTTGAATCTCTCAGGTTTATGGCGATAGGTTTCCCTCATGACCGCATCCCAGCCTCCGACCACCGCCGCCGCGGACCTCCGCGCTGCGGGCCTCCGCGTCACGGCGGCCCGCGTCGCGCTGCTGGAGACCGTCCGCGCGGGCGACCACCTCGGTGCCGAGGCAGTCGCCTCCCAGGTCCGCGAGCGGGTGGGCCACATCTCCGTGCAGGCCGTCTACGAGGCCCTGCACGCGCTCACCGCCGTCGGCCTGATACGCCGGATCGAGCCGGCGGGCAGCCCCGCCCGGTTCGAGGGACGCGTCGGCGACAACCACCACCACGCCGTGTGCCGGTCGTGCGGTGCCGTCGCCGACGTCGACTGCGCGGTGGGCCACGCGCCCTGCCTGACCGCCTCCGACAACCGGGGCTTCGCCATCGACGAGGCGGAGGTCGTGTACTGGGGCATCTGCTCCGACTGTTCCACCGGCCGCAGCTCCTGAGCGCCGGGTTATCTCGCCCTTTCCGGAAGGATTGACATGCCTGAAAACGCAGACGCGATCGTCACCGACCCGAAGCCCGAGGAGACCGGTGGCTGTCCCGTGGCCCACGGCGACAGCGCGACGTCCCTGCACCCGGCGCTCGGCAGCGGCAACGACCGCTGGTGGCCCAAGCAGCTCAACCTGAAGGTCCTTGCCAAGAACCCGGCCGTCGCCAACCCGCTGGGCGAGGAGTTCGACTACGCCGAGGCGTTCCTCGGCCTCGACCTGCCGGCCGTGAAACGCGACCTCGCCGAGGTGCTCACCACGTCCCAGGACTGGTGGCCCGCCGACTTCGGGCACTACGGCCCGTTCATGATCCGGATGGCCTGGCACAGCGCCGGCACCTACCGCACCCGGGACGGCCGCGGCGGTGGCGGCACCGGCCAGCAGCGCTTCGCCCCGCTGAACAGCTGGCCGGACAACGTGAGCCTGGACAAGGCCCGCCGGCTGCTGTGGCCGGTGAAGAAGAAGTACGGCAGGAACATCTCCTGGGCCGACCTCATGATCCTCGCGGGCAACGTCGCGCTGGAGAGCATGGGCTTCAGGACCTTCGGCTTCGGCGGCGGCCGCGTGGACGCCTGGGAGCCCGACGCCGACGTGTACTGGGGTCGGGAGACCGCCTGGCTCGGCGACGAGCGCTACACCGGTGACCGTGAGCTGGAGGAGCCCCTCGCGGCCGTCCAGATGGGCCTGATCTACGTCAACCCCGAGGGCCCCAACGGCACCCCCGACCCGATCGCCGCGGCCCGCGACATCCGCGAGACCTTCGCCCGCATGGCGATGAACGACGAGGAGACCGTCGCCCTGATCGCGGGCGGCCACACCTTCGGCAAGGCCCACGGCGCGGGCCCGGCGAGCGACGTCGGCCCCGACCCGGCGGACTCCCCGATGGAGCAGCAGGGCCTCGGCTGGAAGAACAGCTTCGGCACCGGCAAGGGCGCCGACACCATCACCTCCGGCCTGGAGGTCACCTGGAGCAACACCCCCACCCAGTGGGGCCAGGGCTTCTTCGACAACCTCTTCGGCTACGAGTACGAGCTGACCGAGAGCCCGGCCGGCGCCAAGCAGTGGAAGCCGAAGGACGGCGCGGGCGAGGGCACCGTGCCCAGCGCCTTCGACCCGGACAAGAAGATCGCGCCGAACATGCTCACGACGGACCTGTCGCTGCGCTTCGACCCGATCTACGAGCCCATCGCCCGGCGCTTCCACCAGAACCCCGAGGAGTTCGCGGACGCCTTCGCCCGCGCCTGGTACAAGCTGACCCACCGCGACATGGGCCCGAAGTCGCTGCTCCTCGGCCCGGAGGTCCCGGAGGAGACGCTGCTGTGGCAGGACCCGCTGCCCCAGCCGCAGGGCGAGCCGATCGACGCGGCCGACGCCGACGCGCTCAAGGGGAAGATCCTCGACTCCGGTCTCACCGTGGCGCAGCTCGTCAGCGCCGCGTGGGCGTCCGCGTCCACCTTCCGAGGCAGTGACAAGCGCGGCGGTGCCGACGGCGCCCGTGTCCGTCTGGAGCCGCAGCGCGGCTGGGAGGCCAACGACCCCGACCAGCTCGCCCTGGTGCTGCGCACCCTGGAGGGCGTCCAGGAGGAGTTCAACGCCTCCGCCGGTGCCAAGCACGTCTCCCTGGCCGACCTGATCGTCCTCGGCGGTGACGCCGCGGTGGAGAAGGCCGCGAAGGACGGCGGCTTCCCGGTCGACGTGCCCTTCACGCCGGGCCGTGTGGACGCGAGCCAGGAGCAGACCGACATCGAGTCCTTCGAGGCGCTCAAGCCCGCCGCCGACGGCTTCCGCAACTACGCAGGCAAGGGCAGCAACCCCGGCCGCGCCGAGTACGCACTGGTCGACCGGGCCAACCTGCTGACCCTCAGCTCCCCGGAGCTGACCGTCCTCATCGGCGGTCTGCGGGTCCTCGGCGCCAACTACCAGGACTCCGGCCTGGGCGTCTTCACCGAGACGCCGGGCGTGCTGACGAACGACTGGTTCGTCAACCTGCTCGACCTCGGCACGACCTGGAGCTCCACCTCCGAGGACCAGGCCACCTTCGAGGGCCGCGACGCCTCCACCGGCGCGGCCCGGTGGACCGGCACCCGTGCCGACCTGGTCTTCGGCTCCAACGCCGAGCTGCGTGCCGTCGCCGAGGTGTACGCCTCCGACGACGCCAAGGAGGAGTTCGTCAAGGACTTCGCCGCCGCGTGGCACAAGGTGATGAACCTGGGCCGGTTCGACCTCGCCTGAGTTCGCCGGACGAGAGCGGCGCCCCCGAGCCGAACCGGTTCGGGGGCGCCCCCTTGTTCCCGGCACCCGCTCCCGCCTGCGCTTCTCGCGCCCCGGCCGCCCGTACTGCGGGCTCGCCGGGTCAGGTGCACGATGGTGGTGTGGGCAGGCGAGAGGAGGCGGCTGCCGATGACTCGAACACCTCCGGAAACGATCACCCCGCTACGACTCTGGCGCTGGCGGCGCAACCCACTGAGACGGCGTGGCGACCTCGTCGAGGCGTGGGTCGTGCTCCTCACCTGGATCCTCGTCGTCCTGGGCGGTGTGCTCGCGGGCGGGGCCGGTGCGCACTCCGTGGACACCTCACTGTCCGCCCGCCGCGACCAGGTGCACGAGGTCCGCGCGGTGCTCACCGGGCCGGCGCCGAGGACTGCGCCCTCGCGCGGCGGCTACGACGACGACCGGGTGTGGGCCGAGGTGCGCTGGAGTGACGGCAAGGGCGCCGTGCACACCGACCGGACCAAGGTCAGCCCCGGCACCCCGGCCGGGACCACCGTCACCCTGTGGACGGACGGCACCGGACGCACCGTCCCGCCGCCCGCATCGCTGGCCGAGGCCATGCTCCAGACCGTCCTCACCGGCGTCCTCGTCGCCCAGATCACCGGCACGGCCGTCTGGGCCTCCGGACGGCTGGCGTGCAACTCGCTCGTCCGGCGCCGGCTCGCGGAGTGGGACGAGGAGTGGAGACGCGTCGGACCCGAGTGGCGCCGGCTCAGCGGCGGCCGGGGCTGAGCCGGGTTCACCCGCGCAGCGCGCCCCGCGATGGCCAGGTCGATCTCCGGGGCCGGAACCGGGGCCGAGGACGCCCAGCGGTCCGCGCGGGTCAGCGCCGCGGGTGCCACCCTGTCGCCGGAGTCCGCCTCCACCACACCGATCTCGTGCCGCGGACGCAAGCACACGTACCCGTCTTGCCGCTGAACCGCAGCGAGTCCGCGCGCAGCGCCATCAGCCGGCGCAGCTACGCCGTCGCCCCCGGGCCGGAGATCTCGTCCCGCCACACCCCCGCTCGCCCGGCGAGACCGTCAGCACCCGTCGGGGGTGGCCCAGGCCACGAGCTGGAGAATCACGCCATTCGGGTCGGTGACCTGGAAGAGGCGCTCACCCCACGGCTCTTCACGCAGCGGCATGGTGATGGACACACCCTCGCCGCGCAGCCGCTCGTACTCGGCCTCCAGGTCGGCCACGGTGAACGCGATGATCACACCCGCGGCCCGCTGGTCTCGGACACCCTCGGGGAGGACCTCGGTGCCGCGCTGGAGAAAGATCACGTTGATCGAGTCCTCGCGGACGAGCGAGGCGAAGCCTTCGGCGGCCATGACCTCCTGGAAGCCGAAGTGCCCGACCAGGAATCCGGCTGACGCGGGCACGTCGTCGACGTTCAGGGAGACAGCGGTGGAAGTGATCTTCATGGTTGCTCCTGCGGCTCGTCACAGTCTCTGTACGTCGTACTCTGTACATTGTACAGAGTACGCGGGGTGAGGTGCCGGGGTCCTGAGGGGAAGAATGGAGCGCGTGGCCAAGGAACGAAGCGGCGCCTATGACCCCGCCCGCACTCTGGAACTGCTGTGGCGCGAGCCCGGACAGCACGGCTCCCGGCGCGGCCCCAAGCAGGGCCTGACGGTCGACGCCGTCGTCCAGGCCGCCGTCGAACTCGCCGACTCCGGTGGCCTGGACGCCTTGACCATGCGCGGTGTCGCCCAGCGGCTCGGCGTCACACCGATGACGCTCTACACGTACGTCCCGGGCAAGGCCGAACTGCTCGACCTCATGCTGGACGCCGTACAGTCGCAGATGCCGCGTGCCGATCACGCGGCGGCGCCGTGGCGCGTGAGGGTGGAGGCCGTCGCGCGCGAGAACCGCGACCTCTTCAGGCGCCACCACTGGGTCGCGACTCTGCCCACCACGCGCCCGCCGCTCGGGCCCGGACTCATGACCAAGTACGAACACGAACTGGCCGCGTTCGACGGCCTAGGCCTCGACGACATCGAGATGGACGCGGCTCTCACCTTCCTGCTCGGTTTCGTCCAGTCCGTCGCCCGCGCCGACTTCGACACCCAGGCTGCCGCCCGCGACACCGCCATGTCCGACGAGCAGTGGTGGGCGGCCAACGAACCGCTTCTGACGAAGGTCTTCGACCCTGACAGGTTCCCCCTCGCGGCCAGGGTCGGAAGTGCCGCGGGAGCGGCGCATCAGGGTGTGTACAACCCCGAACACGCCTTCGACTTCGGGCTGCGGCGCATTCTGGACGGTCTCGCCCACCTCGTCGCGAGCCGTTCCCGGTAGCCGTCAGACCGGTCCGGTCACGGCGGTGATGATGCGCAACTTCTGGAAAATTGACGGGAGTTGTAAAGAAGACAAGACTCTGACCGTCCTCGCTCCGCCTCGGGCGGGCGAAGGGACGAGGGCGCCGCGCGCCGGTTCGCGCGCGCCCGGCCACCTCCCACACCCTTGAACGTACAGAGGCTCACCTTGGCACGCTCGCAACCAGCCAGATTTCTCGCCACGTCCGCCGCGGCCTTCCTCGCTGCGGCCGCCGCGCCCCTGATCGGCGCCACCGCGGCCCACGCCCAGGACGGCGGCGCCTGCTCGTCCGCCACCGTGCAGTACCGCCTGGTCGGGGCGGACGGCGAGGTCATAGGCGCCGACTGGTCCTCGCAGGGCGGGTTCCACCGGTGGGACACCGTCCCCGGCACCGTCGAGGTCCGCCTCGCGCCCGGCCGGAGCGTCGGCGAGGGGTGCGCCTACCCCGTCTCCCTGGCCGAGTACAGCACCGAGGGGCCGGACTGGGCCTCCTCCGGCCGTCAGGAAATGATCGACAAGTCCACCGTCCACCTCACCGCCAAGGATGTCGCGGGCAAGGACGACGACGGCCGCACCTGGCAGAAGCTGAGCGTGCGGACGCCGTCCTGCTTCGGTCAGATCGACCTGTACGGCGAGGACGTGGTCTACGACGGCAAGGAGGGCGAGGGCCACGGCCCGCTGCCCGACGTGCGCACCGGCGTCCTCACCCCGTACCACCTGATAGCCGCCTGGAACGGCGGGGACAAGCGGTGCGAGTCCGGTACGCCGGAGTCGGCCACCCCGACCCCGTCCGCGCCGGAGACCTCCGCGAGCCCGGCGCCGAGCGCGCCGCCGGCCGGGAGCGAGCCGAGCGCGCCCGCCGAGGGCAGCACGCCTCCGTTGAGCCCGAAGCCCGGCGCGACGCCTACCACCGGCGCCGACGTCCCGCCGGTCCAGCCGAGCCCGCCCGCCCCCAAGTCCTCGCCGAACGGCGGCAACCCGCCGCTGGCGGAGACCGGTGCGGGTGCCCCGGTCGGCATGCTCGCGGGTGGGGCCGCGCTCGTGCTGGCCGTGGGGGCCGGAACGGTGTACGCCACGCGCGCACGCCGTTCCTGAC
>NZ_JBHXLV010000106.1:0-22321 GCF_042721685.1 Streptomyces sp. NPDC058459
CGGCGGCCTCGGCCGGCTCGCCTGTCTGCTGGTTCTCGGTGTCGTCCTGGGCCACGTCGGTCTCCTCGGCCTCGTTGTCCTCGGTGGCGGCCTGCGTGGGCGACCCGGCGGGCGCGGAGGCCCTGCGGCGGGTACGGCGCGGCGCGGGTGCGACGGTCTCGGCTTCTGCGGCGTCGGCCTGCTCAGCGGCGGGCGCGGCCGTCTCGGTGGCGGCGGCCTCGGCGGCCGTCGGTGATCCGGCGGAGGCGGAGGCGCGGCGCGTGGCGCGGCGGCGCGGACGCGCGGCCGGTTCGTCCGGCGCCTCGACGGCGGCCTCGGCCTGCGGTGCCGGGGCAGTGGCCTCCGGCTGCGCGGCGGTCTCCGCCTGCGCGGTGGTCTCGGCGGCTGGTGAACCCGCCGGGCGGGACGCGGCGCGACGGCGCCCGCGCGGAGGCAGGGTGTCGCTGGGGGTGTTCGGTTCGGAGCCCTCGTCGGGCTCGGTCGGTTCGAGCATGCGGGCATTTCTCCCGTCGGAGCTCCCGGGTCGCCGCGCCTGGTCCGGGGCCGGTCTCGTAAAGACCGGCCGCCGCTGACGTCCGCGGCCCGCGCGATGCGCGATGGCCGCCGTCCGGGGCGCGGGCGCCGCACGGGAGCACTCTGTGTCCTGTCTCACCGGTTCCGTACGCCTTGTCGGTACGGCCTGGCGAAAGTCTTCTGGTCGTCGGTGCGCTGCCCGACCCAGGTGGCTCCCGGATACGAGGGCGGCGCTACGGCGTCCGTCCCTACACGGAACCTTCCGGCACCGGCGCCGTCGCGGCGGCAGCCGGTTCGGCCTTCGGGGCCGGGGCTGCCTCGCGGTCGGGCGCGAGCGGGTCGGTCACCATGCCGGTCTCTTCATCGAACAGCCCCTGCGCCAGCCTGGTCACCGCTGCGGGGACCGGCGGCGCCAGGTCGGCCACGGCGCGAAGACCGGACAGGACGTCGTCGGGTCGTACGGCAGGCGTCACGTGCCGAACAACCAGGCGCAGTATCGCACAAGGCCGGTCGCTGGGCCTATCAGCCGCCTCGTCCCGCGTTTCCAGGGTGACGACGGCGGCGCGGGCGTCGAAGGTGCGGACACCGTTCTTGGCCATGCGCTGGACCTCGACCGTCTCGGCCCCGGTGAAGGCCTCGGCTGCGCGCCGGGCCTCCTCGGGGTCGACGCCGTCCAGCCGCAGCTCCCACACGGAGGCGGTGAGCCGGTCGGCCAGCCCCGAGGTCCGGCCCTCCACGGCGTCGACGATGTCGAGCCCGGCGGGCATCGACTCGTCGAGCAGGACGCGCAGGGCCTCGGGGTCGCGCGGCGCGGTCAGCGCGATCTCCAGGTACTCCGCCTCACTGCCCGTGCCGGTGGGTGCGGCATTGGCGTACGACACCTTCGGGTGCGGTGTGAACCCCGCCGAGTAGGCCATGGGTACGGCGGCTCGGCGCAGGGCGCGCTCGAAGGCGCGCTGGAAGTCGCGGTGGCTGGTGAACCGGAGGCGGCCGCGCTTGGTGTAACGCAGTCGGATGCGCTGCACCGCGGGTGCGGGCGGCGGGCCTTCGGGCTGTCGCTTGCCCAGTGTCCTAGTCCTTCGTGAGAACGGTCGTACTGCCACCAAGAGTACGTGGATCGTGCCCGTGAGGTTCCCGCCGGTCCACGGCCAGGGGCCGGCGGGGGGCGCCGAAGAGGGCGCGCCGCAGGTCCCGGCGGGTCTCGCGGACGGTGTCGCGGGCGGCGGCGAGAGTGAGCCGGGTGACCCGTCCCACCTCGCGCGCCGCTCGGGCGGCGGGCCGCAGTACCGCGTCGCGTACGGCGTGCCCGACCGGGGTGAGGACCGTCCGGTACACCCAGCGCGCGGGCTCCACGAAGATCCACCGGAAGAGGGTCCCCAGCGCCCGCCCGACGACGAGGGAGAGGCGCCCGGCGATCCGCCAGGCGTGCCCGAGCGCGTCGGCGACCTCACGCGCGACGACGGCCAGCACCCGCCCGACGGGGACGAGGACCCAGCGCCACAGGGCGAGGGCGGGCAGCACGAGCAGGACCCGCAGCGTCCAGTACAAGGCGGCGCCGGCCCCGGTGACCAGGGCGTCCGCGAGCCACAGCAGGGCCCGGCCGACCGGGCTCAGCACCCGGGCGTACAGCCACCTGGCCGGGGCGACGAGCAGGTACCCGAGGAGCAGGGCGGCACCGGCGTACACCGCGCGCCCGGCGGCGGCCAGCAGCGCGCCGAGGCCCCGCGCGAGCCACGCCAGCCCCCGGCCGGCCGGTGCCAGCAGGTACGCGCCCACACCCCGCGCCGTCCAGCGCAGCGCGTGGCCGAGGGGGGTCAGGAGATGGCGGTACGCCCAGTACAGCGGTGCGGCGACCAGCACGGCCGCGAGCCGGCGCAGCGCCGTGCCCACCGGGACCAGCACCCAGCGCCACAGGGCCACGAGCGGCCATACGAAGAGCGCCCGGCCGGTCCACAGCAAGGCGCGGCCCAGCGGGCGCAGCACCGTGGCGTGCAGGAGCCGTCCGGCGAGGACCAGCGCGTCCCACGCCAGCCGTACCGGCACCACGAGCACCAGTACGACGATCCGGACGGGCAGCCGGACGGCGACGACGAGGCAGCCCTCCGGGGGCTGCGGGGCGGGCGGCTTGTCGAGGTCCATACCGGCATGGACGCCGGTGGCCCGCTTTCGGATGCCTTTTCAGGTCACCGTGGTGAGCCGGGCCTTGTACGTCTCCGGGTAGCGCTGGGTGAACTTGACCGCGACCACCAGCAGGGCGACGGGGATGACCCAGTTCAGCCAGTCGTCCTGGCGGGAGAAGTGGACGGCGAGCCAGGTGGAGGCCGTCATCGCGGCGAAGGTGACGCCCCAGTACGTGGTCAGCACCCGGTTGATGTGCCGGAAGACGGGTGAGTCCCAGTACTGGCGCGGGGTCGACTCGCGGGCGTACTGCGCGGTGAACGGGTCGTACAGCAGGGAGGCGAACGCCACCACCGCGACCAGGCCGTTGGAGATGACCTGGGCGTAGGTCTCCAGCCAGAGCAGGTCCGAGCGGTCCAGGGCGAGGGCGAGTACGGAGATGACGGCGAAGAACACGATGCCGGCCGCGTCCAGGACGCGGATCGTCCCGTGCAGCAGATCCTGGGCGGACAGCACGACGGCCGCGACCAGCGCGGCGAGGGCCGCGTACTCCCAGGTGCTGGGGCCGGCCACCACACCGAAGATGATCCAGGGGGCGAACGACAGGAAGACACTGCCGGTGGCGACGGGCTTCTTCCTTGGCGAGATCTGTTCCGTGGTCGCCCGCTGCACCATAGGACGTCCTCTCGTGAGGTGTGCCGTCGTGGGATGTCGCGGCCCGCCCCCCCGTCCCATGGTGGGGCCGCTCGCCCCGGCCCGCACGCCGCCCGTGGTGCGGTGCGGCGGCGCTGCCCCTACCGTGAGAAGTGCGGTCCGGACCAGTAAGGGGTTCACGCGGCATGTCCGGGAGCCGTCATGACGTATCGCTTCAGCGAGAACGACCAGTTCAACTACGAGATCCTGCTCGCCCTCGGTTCGGTGTGGCGGCAGGGAGCCGACGCGGGCGAAGTGCTCACCACCGCCGCGTCGGTGGCGGACGGGGACGGGCAGGCGTGGTTCGACGCCTGGCTGGACCTCGGCCGCCGCGTCCGGGTGGAGGCGGAGGAGTGCGCGGCGGCCGGCCACCTGGTGAGCGCCCGCGAGGGCTGGCTGCGCGCGGCCGGCTATCTGGGCACCGCGATGGTGGGCGTGGACGCGGTCCCGGACGCCGGGAAACGGGCGGCGGAGGCGTTCGCCGAGCACCGCGCCTGCCTCGACCGGTTCCTGCTGGCCCTGGACCCGCCCGCCGTTCCGGTGTCGATCCCCTACGAGGGCACGACGCTGCCGGGCTATCTGGTGAGCCCGCCCGGCACCGGCGACGGGCCGCTGCCGACGCTGATCGCCAACAACGGCAGCGACAGCCCGCTCAGCGCCACCTGGACGCTGCTCGGCGCTCCGGCGGTGGAGCGCGGCTACCGGGTGCTGCTCTTCGACGGTCCCGGCCAGCAGTCGATGCTGTTCGAGCGCAAGGTGACCTTCCGGCCGGACTGGGAGAACGTCATCACCCCGGTCGTGGACTTCCTCCTCGCCCGCCCCGACGTGGACCCGCGCCGGATCGCGCTGGCCGGAATCAGCCAGGCCGGGTACTGGGTGCCGCGCGCGCTGGCCTTCGAGCACCGCATCGCGGCGGCGGTCGCCGATCCGGGGGTGGTGCGGGTGGCGGAGAGCTGGTGGCAGCACCTCGGCCCGGACCTGCGCGAACTGTGGGAGTGCGGGGACCGCGACGCCTTCGACGCGATCATCGGGGAGGCGCTGGAGCAGAACCCGGCGCTGGCCGCGACCTGGCGCTGGCGGGCCAAGCCGTACGGCATCGAGGCGCCCTACGACCTGCTCCGCGAGGTCTCGCGGTACGACCTGCTGACCAAGGTCTCACGGCACGACCTCACCCGGATCGTGGACCACATCACCACCCCGCTGCTGGTCACCGACCCGGAGGGCGAGCACTTCTGGCCCGGCGCCTCCGAGCAGCTGTACGACGCCCTGCCGGGCCCCAAGGAACTGGTCCGCTTCACCGAGGAGGAGGGCGCGCACCTGCACTGCGAACCCCTCGGGCGTGCCCTGTTCGAGGAACGGGTCTTCGACTGGCTGGACGCCCGCCTCGCCACCGCCGGGACGGTGTGAGAAACGGGTTTGATCACCGTACGGCTGCGGCCGCGTAACACATTGACCTGACCACGCCAAAGTCATGGATTCCGGCCGGCGCTGCTGATTGCATGGGAAGCAATTCACGCATATCCCTGGGGGGGAATAAACATGCACTGGTACGTGGACGTGCTCAAGAAGTACGCGGTGTTCAGCGGTCGCGCGCGCCGGCAGGAATACTGGATGTTCACCCTGTTCAGCGTGATCATCAGCATCGTGCTGTCGATCCTGGACAACGCGCTGGACATCAACTTCCTCGCCTTCATCTACGCGCTGGGGGTCCTGCTGCCGTCCCTCGCCGTCACCGTCCGCCGCCTGCACGACACCAGCCGCACCGGATGGTGGACCCTGATCGCGCTGGTCCCGCTCATCGGCGCCATCGTCCTGATCGTCTTCCTCGCCTCCGAGGGCAAGCCGGAGGCCAACGAGTACGGCCCCAACCCGAAGCACGCCCCGACGGTCTGACACCGACCGGGAAGGGCCCACCGGATCTTTCCGGTGGGCCCTTCGTCGTGTTCGTGCTCAGTGGGAGTGGCCGCCCGGCGCCGGGGCGGCGTTCTGGGTGAGCAGTTTCCCGCCGTCCGTGGACCACACTCACGCGAGGGGGGATGTCAGTGCACGAAGACACCGGTATCGCCCGGCTCGGTCTCCAGGGCCGAGCGATTGAACAGCAGCAAGCCGGCGAAGAAGAGCCCACCCACCACGAGCAGGCCCACCACGATCAGCACGGGAACAAGCGCCTCGGCCGGCGACACCAGCACGAACAGAGACAGAAGCGTCCACATCAGCGCGCAGACCGCGACCGGCATCTCGAACCGCCCGAGGTCGAACGCGCCCTTCCTGCGGTCGAGACGGCGGCGCACCGCCAGATACAGGACGATCGTCGCCCCGTAGATGATCGCCGGAAGAATCGTGGAGGCGGTGATCAGCTTCAGCAGCGCGGCGCCCGGCAGCGCGACCATCAGAGCGAGGCCCACGACGAGGATCAGCACCGTCGCGGGGACCGGCGTCCGCGTGCGAGGGCTGACCCGGCGCATAAGCCGGTGGGCAGGGAAACGCCCGTCGCGCGACATGGCGAAGACCATCCGGGAGCACGCCGTCATCACCACCGTCCCAGCTCCGAAGAACGCGATCGCGACGGCCGCCAGGAGCACTCTCTCCATCGGCGGCCCCAGTCGCTCGCGCATGATCGCCGCGACGGGCGACTCGCTCGCGGTGATCCGGGGGATGTCCTCGACCGCCACGGTGAGGCAGATCAGGAACACCATGCCCAGCACACCGGCGGCCAGGACGGAGCCCACGATCGCGCGCGGGACGCTGCGGAAGGGGTCCTTGGCCTCCTCTGCCAGGTTCGCCGCGGAGTCGAAGCCGACCAGCGTGGCGAGCCCCATGATCATCGCGATCATCAACCCGCCACCGACGTCGAAGTAGTGCGGGGCATGCTCGGCGACGCCGCGTGAGATCAGATTGCCGGCCGCGCCACGACCGGTGACCGCCACCACGATGGCGAGGACGAGCGCCACCACCACGACCAACGCCAGTTCCAGCCCCACCGCGGTGGTGTTGATCAGGCTGACAAGGCGCGTGGAAGCCACCACGACCGCGGCCTGAACCAGCAGAATCACCAGGGTGATCACACGCGCCGTGTCCTCGTCCGGCCCGATACCGGCGAGAGGCATGAACGCCTGACTCGCGAGGGCGTTGTCCACCGCCACCACCGCGATGGCCAGGTAGCAGAAGCTCAGCCAGCCGAACCCCCAGCCGACCTTCGGGCTGGCCAGCCGGGAGGCCCACTGGTACGACGAGCCGCTGAGCGGGATACGCCCGGCGAGCTGGGCCACGACCAGGGCGACCAGTACCTGACCCACCGTCGCGACACCCCACAGCCAGATCCCCACCGGCCCCGAGTTCCGCAGCACGTCGTCGTACGTCGAAAAGATGCCGACCGCCACCGAGATGAACGCGAACGAGATCGCGAACACCTGAAAGGAGCCGAGCGTCCGCTTCAGCTCCTGCTGATAGGCCTCTGGGGCAGCGGCGTCCTCCTTGCCCTCGGAGCCCGGCGAAACCGCTTCCACCACTTCGGCACCCCTCTTCCGTCACGCCCGGCCGCCCGACACCCTCACACCCGGCTCTCACGGGCCAGGGCGCCGGCTTACCGTCCGTGCCCTTGGGGTTCATATAAGACATACGCGCCGCACTTGCGCACCCGGAAGATCAGCACCGTCACCCGCACAGCACCGAAGCGAGTACCTCGCCCACGTCAGTGCGAGTGACCACTCGAAGCCGACGCCTGACCTGCGTTCTTGACCGCCAGAGGGAGCAACTTCTGGCCGGTGGGGCCGATCTGGATGTGGGTGTCCAGCTGCGAACAGAAGGAAACGGATCCAAATCCATCCGATAGTGTCCGCCCCCGTGAAGACGTACGACGTGGAGACCGAGTGGTCCGCCGCAGACATCGCCCTACTGGAGGACCTGAAGAGGGCGGAGGCGCTGCTCCCCGAGGACGCTCCCCGAGCCCTGCTCTCCATCCGCCTGTCTGTACTTACGGACGACACTACGTCGCCGGTGCGGCAGGAACTCGGCCTTCGCCTACTCGCCAGGGAGAAGGGGTACCGCGTCGTCGGTGTCGCCTCGGATCTCAACGTGTCGGCGACGAAGGTTCCGCCGTGGAAGCGAAAGGCGCTCGGCGAGTGGCTCAACAACCGAGCCCCCGAGTTCGATGCCCTGCTCTTCTGGAAGCTCGACCGGTTCATCCGGCGCATGACGGACCTGTCCACCATGATCGAGTGGTGCGAGCGGTACGGGAAGAACCTCGTATCGAAGAACGACGCGATCGACCTCGGTACGACTGTCGGCCGGATCATGGTCACGCTCATCGGGGGCATCGCTGAGATCGAGGCGGCGAACACGTCGACCCGTGTGACTTCGCTCTGGCACTACACGCGGACTCAGGACGCATGGCTTGTCGGCAAGCCTGCGTACGGCTACGTCACCACGAAGATTAACGGCAAGCCTGCCCTTGCCATCGATCCCGACTCACACAAGGCGCTGCACTGGGCTCGCCGCATGGCGCTGCGAGGAGTGTCCGCCCGGCGCGTGGTTCGGTGCATCCTTCGCGCCGGGCTCATGTCCGCCGGGCTCACCCCGTCGACTCTCCTCCGGCGCCTTCGGAACCCGGCGCTCATGGGGTACCGGGTCGAGGAGAACAAGCAGGGCGGGAAGCGGCGGAGCAGGATCGTTCTCGGCAACGACGGCAAGCCGATACGGGTCGCTCCCCCGATTTTCACACCGGAGGAGTTCGAGACCCTTCAAGCGGCACTCGACCGCCGAGGGAAGAACCAGCCCACCCGGCAAGCGGGCGGAGCCACCCGGTTCCTTGGCGTGCTGATCTGCGTCGACTGCACGACCAGCATGACCGTGCAGAAGACGACGACCAGCGGCCGAGAGTACGCCTACCTGCGGTGCGGCAACTGCAAGAGCGGAGGGCTCGGCGCCCCCGATCCGCAGGGCGTGTACGACGTGCTTGTGGACGATGTGCTGCGAGTCCTCGGCGACTTCCCCGTACAGGTCCGGGAATACGCGCGCGGAGCGGAGGCTCGCGTCGAAGTGAAGCGACTCGAAGATGCCATCGCCTACTACATGACCGAGCTCGAACCGGGAGGCCGCTACACGCAGACGCGGTTCACTCGGGAGCAGGCGGAAAAGACACTCGACAAGCTCACGGACGAACTGAGCGCCGTCGACCCCGAGACCACTCAGGATCGCTGGACCCTCGTCCACAACGGCAAGACGTTCCGCGAGACGTGGAAGGCGGGAGGCATGGAAGCCATGGCCGAGGACCTGCGCCGCGTCGGCATCACATGCGAGGTGACTCGGACCAAGGCCGAGGGGGTGCGCGCTCCGTCTGTGCACCTGCGCTTGAAGATTCCACGCGACGTGCGCGAGCGTCTCGTCATCAAGAGCGACGACTTCGCCGCCAAGCTCTGACGGAGTGATGCCCCTGCCCTGGCCGACCGGTCTTCGATTGGGACATTGTGGACCCTGCCGACACTTTTTCTCTCCGCACTCGCCGTTGCCGTCGCCTGTGAGCCGGGTGAGTGCCGAACGTTCGGACATGCCGAACCCCCTTGCTCTAACCCCCATCGGTCCGACCGCGCGATGACGGTAGAGGGGGTGGCGCACTGCGACTGGCGGGGCCTGTGCGGGCCTGTGCCTGGCGATCCGAGCTTGGGGGGCAATAGGGCGCGGCGCGGGCCTACGGGCCGCTCACGCGGCCTCTGAGCAGCTCCACGAGTGGAAGCGAGAGGCGGCCGGGCTTGTGCCCGACCGCCCGTCACCGCTACACCCACTCGACCGCCGAGACGATGCCCGCATCTCGCCGAGGAGCAGGGAGCGGCGTACGCCGCGCGGGGCGAGGAGCCTGCTCACGCTCCTTGGTTCCGAGCCCTCGGATGATCTCGGCACGCTCCGCCTCGGTCATGTCGGCAAGCGTCTCAGCCATCCGCCGGACGGCATCACCGCTGTTCACAGCTACTTCTTGACGGTGAGCGGTAGCAGCTTCTTACCCGTCGGGCCCGTTTGTGGCCATGTGTCAAACTGCGGGCAGACTCCGCAGTCGAAGCACGGGGTCCAGCGGCAGTCCTCGACCTCGGTTTCGTCGAGGGCGTCCTGCCAGTCCTCCCAGAGCCAGTCCTTGTCCAGGCCGGAGTCCAGGTGGTCCCAGGGCAGGACCTCCTCGTAGGAGCGCTCGCGGGTGGTGTACCAGTCGACGTCGACGCCGAAGTCCGCCAGCGTCTTGTCCGCACAGCCCATCCAGCGGTCGTAGGAGAAGTGCTCGCGCCAGCCGTCGAAGCGGCCGCCGTCCTCGTAGACCGCGCGGATGACCGCGCCCACGCGCCGGTCGCCGCGCGAGAGCAGGCCCTCGACGATGCCGGGCTTGCCGTCGTGGTAGCGAAAACCGATCGAGCGGCCGTACTTCTTGTCGCCCCGGATCTTGTCGCGGAGCTTCCGCAGGCGGGCGTCGGTCTCCTCGGCGGACAGCTGCGGTGCCCACTGGAAGGGGGTGTGCGGCTTGGGCACGAACCCGCCGATGGAGACCGTGCAGCGGATGTCGCCCGAGCCGGAGACCTCGCGGCCCTTCTGGATGACGTGGGTCGCCATGTCCGCGATCTGGAGGACGTCGTCGTCGGTCTCGGTGGGCAGACCGCACATGAAGTACAGCTTCACCTGGCGCCAGCCGTTGCCGTAGGCGGTGGCGACCGTGCGGATCAGGTCCTCCTCCGAGACCATCTTGTTGATGACCTTGCGCAGGCGCTCGGAGCCGCCCTCGGGGGCGAAGGTGAGGCCCGAGCGACGGCCGTTGCGGGTCAGCTCGTTGGCCAGGTCGACGTTGAACGCGTCGACCCGGGTGGAGGGGAGGGAGAGGCCGATCTTGTCATCCGTGTAGCGGTCGGCCAGGCCCTTGGCGATCTCACCGATCTCGGAGTGGTCGGCGGAGGACAGCGACAGCAGGCCGACCTCCTCGAAGCCGGTCGCGTTCAGGCCCTTCTCGACCATGTCGCCGATGCCGGTGATGGAGCGCTCGCGCACCGGGCGGGTGATCATGCCCGCCTGGCAGAAGCGGCAGCCGCGCGTGCAGCCGCGGAAGATCTCCACCGACATCCGCTCGTGCACCGTCTCGGCGAGCGGCACCAGCGGCTGCTTCGGGTACGGCCACTCGTCCAGGTCCATCACCGTGTGCTTGGAGACCCGCCACGGGACACCGGAACGGTTGGGGACGACCCGGCCGATCCGGCCGTCGGGCAGGTACTCCACGTCGTAGAACGCCGGGATGTACACCGAGCCGGTCTTCGCCAGCCGGAGCAGTACCTCCTCGCGGCCACCGGGCCGGCCCTCCGCCTTCCAGCGGCGGATGATCTCGGTCATGTCCAGCACGGCCTGCTCGCCGTCACCGATGATCGCCGCGTCGATGAAGTCCGCGATCGGCTCCGGGTTGAACGCCGCGTGCCCGCCGGCCAGCACGATCGGGTCGTCCACCGTACGGTCCCGGGACTCCAGCGGGATGCCCGCCAGGTCCAGCGCGGTCAGCATGTTGGTGTAGCCCAGCTCGGTGGAGAAGCTCAGGCCGAACACGTCGAACGCCTTCACCGGGCGGTGGCTGTCCACCGTGAACTGCGGGACGCCGTGCTCCCGCATCAGCGCCTCCAGGTCGGGCCACACGCTGTACGTGCGCTCGGCGAGGACGCCCCGCTGCTCGTTGAGCACCTCGTAGAGGATCATGACGCCCTGGTTGGGCAGACCGACCTCGTACGCGTCCGGGTACATCAGCGCCCAGCGGACCTCGGCCTCGTCCCAGGGCTTGACCGTGGAGTTCAGTTCTCCGCCGACGTACTGGATCGGCTTCTGCACATGCGGGAGCAAGGCTTCGAGCTGAGGGAAGACCGACTCGACAGACATCGCGGCGTTACCTTCGTGAGCTGACTGGGGGCGCCTCCCGGCCGGAGGCTGGAAGGGTGACCATCCAGCCTAACCCGTCCGGACGCCTCCCCCGCACGCCGATCTCAGTGCGGGAACGCGGAGCGGGCCTTCTCCCACCGGGCGGGCAGCTCCGCCTCCGCCCGCCGGGCCGCTTGCTCCTCCCGCTCGTGGAGCACCCCGTAGGTGAACGTGCTCTCCCCGGACGCGTGCGCCACCGCGGCCAGCTCCCGCAGGGTCTGCCGGGCCAGCACGCTGTCCTGGTGCTCGCCGAGCAGGCTGGTCAGCTTCTTCGCCGCGCGAGCCAGGGCGCCGGCGGAGCCGCCCAGCGCGGGAACGGCCGCCTCGGCGGCGTACCGGGCGCGCTTGGCCCGCTTACGGGCCTCGTGCAGGGCATGGTCGCGCTCCTCGCCGGGCGGCAGCTCCAGCGCGGCCGTGACCAGCCGGGACAGCGTGGCGCCCTCCTTCCGCAGCGCGCGGGTGAGCACCCTGTCCGGCTTCCGCGCCGCCTTCTTCCGCAGCGGCGGGTCCGCGAGCAGGGTGTCCAGGCTGTCCAGCAGGGCGAGCTGGCGGGCGGAGTCCAGCACCCCGATCAGGTGGGCGCGGGTACTGCCGTGCCGGGCGGTCGCCCAGGAGGCGAGCCGCTCGCGTACGGGACCGGTGACCAGGCCGGGCGGCAACGCGTCCAGGGCGGACGTCAGCCGGTCCGCCAGCACCTCCTGGTCGCGGTCGAGCCCGAGTTCGCGCGCCAGCCACTTCAGCTCGGCGGCGACCGGATCGGTGGCGTCCCGGTCCAGCACCGAGCCGTAGCCGCGGAAGGCGGAGCGGAGCCGCCGGGTGGCGACCCGCATCTGGTGCACGGAGTCCGGCAGGTCCCGGCGGACCCCCGGGTCGCGGGCGAGGATCGCCTCGCGCTGCTCCCGGAGGTACGCGAGGACGTGGTCCCCCGCCGTCACCGGCCCGGCCGCCCGCGCCGGCCGGGGACGCGAGCCGCCGGTGCGCCGCAGCGCCTCGGCCGCCTTGGACGACGCCTTCGACGGCCGTACCCCCGCCTCGGCGAGCCGCTCCTCGACGGCGTCCAGTACGGCCGGGTCGGCGCCGTCTGCCAGCTCCACCTCGATCTCGGTCCACCGGGTGGTGCCGCCCGCCCGGTTGAGGCGCTCGGCGGTCACGGTGTCCACGCTCGCCTCGGCCAGCAGGGCGCCGCCCGCGTCGAGGAGGTGCCGCACGTCACGGGCCGTCCGGAGCCGCACCACGGGCACCAGTTCCGCGCCCCGGACCCGTGCGCGGACCAGCGCGGTGATCTCCTCGGGCACGGTGTCCGAGAGCGGCGCCCGGATCTCGTCCCGGACACCGGGCGCGACCGGGAACTTCAGGTGCCACCCGGCGTCCGAGCCGCCGGTGCGGCGGCGCAGGGTGAGTGAGGCGGCGCCCAGGCGCTCGTCGGCGGTGTCGTAGTACACGGCGTCCAGCTCGACCACCCCCCGGTCGGCCACGTCCGCGACCCCGCCGGCCCCGGCCAGTTCGGGCAGCTCGCCGCCCGCCACCTCGTACTTCCGCTCGATCTCCCGCTTCACGTCCGTCATGCACCGAATCTAGAACGCCCCGGCGATCTCAACCAGCCCACCGGCCACGGGTGAACCCGCGAGCCCCGTCGGCCCCCGGCGCGCACGCACGGCTCCTGCCCGCGGAGCCGTCGGCGGACCACCGTGCGCCACAGCCGCACACGGGCCCGATGGCCGAGCCGGGACCGGGGGCGCCTGACCGCACCGCCGCCCGGCCCGGCCCGCCGGACCGCCGGAGGCTCACGCCGACATCGGCCGCTGCGCTCTGATCGACTGCAGCAGCCCCACCGCGATCCACACCGCGAACATCGAGGAGCCGCCGTAGGAGACGAACGGCAGCGGCAGGCCGGTCACCGGCATGATGCCCAGGGTCATGCCGATGTTCTCGAACGCCTGGAAGGCGAACCAGGCGACGATCCCGGCGGCCACGATCGTGCCGTACAGCTCGGTGGAGTCGCGGGCGATACGGCAGGCGCGCCACAGGATGACGCCGAGGAGGAGGATTATCAGGCCGGCCCCGAGGAAGCCCAGCTCCTCCCCCGCGACCGTGAAGACGAAGTCGGTCT
The DNA here is from genome assembly GCF_042721685.1 of Streptomyces sp. NPDC058459. Classification (NCBI taxonomy): domain Bacteria; kingdom Bacillati; phylum Actinomycetota; class Actinomycetes; order Kitasatosporales; family Streptomycetaceae; genus Streptomyces; species Streptomyces sp. NPDC058459. Next base: position 13,361 of record NZ_JBHXLV010000106.1, read on the forward strand.
GCTGCTCGGGCACGAACTGGCCCGTGGTCTGCGAGCCGTGGAACAGCCCGGAACCGGTCAGCCCGCCGGAGCCGATGGCGATCCGGGCCTGGTTGGTGTTGTAGCCGACGCCCGCCGGGTCCAGATCGGGGTTGGCGAAGGCGGCGAAGCGGTTGATCTGGTAGTCGTCCAGGATGTGCAGCTGCCACACCGCGATGGCACCGGCGGCGCCCGCCGAGATCAGGCCGAACACCCAGCGGTTGGAGGCGCCGGAGGCGAGCAGCGCGCCCAGGATGATGATCACCATGACCATGACCGACCCGAGGTCGGGCATGAGCAGCACGATGAGGATCGGCACGGCGGCCAGCCCGAGCGCCTGGAGGACCGTGCGGTGGTCGGGGTACGCCTTGTCGCCCGCGTCGACCCGCGCGGACAGCAGCATCGCCATGCCCAGGATGATCGTGATCTTCACGAACTCCGAGGGCTGGAGCGAGAAGCCGCCGCCGAGGACGATCCAGGAGTGGGCGCCGTTGACGGTGGAGCCGAGCGGGGTGAGCACCGCGAGGATGCCGGCCAGCGACAGCCCGTAGAGGATCGGCACCGCGTTGCGCAGGGCGCGGTGGCCGAGCCAGAGGGTGCCGATCATCATGGCGAGGCCGATGCCGGTGTTCATGAAGTGCCGGAACAGGAAGTAGTACGGGTCGCCCTGGTTGATCTCGGTGCGGTTGCGGGTCGCGGAGAACACCAGCAGGGAGCCGATCATCGACAGTGCGAGCGCCGCGAGCAGTATCGGCCAGTCGAGCCTGCGGGCCAGCGAGTCACGGGCGAAGATCCTGGTCCAGCCCGCGCGCTCCGGGCCGTACCCGGAGACGGAGAAGGTGTTGCCGGTCATGTGCGCGTCCTCCGCTTTCCCCTCCGGTGGGGCCGCCTGCGGGTGTTGCTGTTGGTGTCGGGCGAGGGCGGCGAGGTGGCGGGGGGCTGGTCCTCGCCGTTGCTGGTGTTGTTCTTCTGCGCGGCCTCGACGTCCTTGGCCGGGTCGCCGGCGACCTTCGCAGAGGCCACCGTGCCATCGGGGCGGACCTTCGGGAGGGTCTGCTGGGGCTGGGGCAGCATCGCCTTCCTGTTGTCGACGGAGCCGTCGCCCTGCACGCCGTAGAGCGCGCTGTAGATGTTGCGCACGGCCTCACCGGAGGCTCCGGAACCCGTACCGGCCTGGGCGATCGTCATGATCACCGTGTAGTCCTCGGAGTAGGTCGCGAGCCAGGAGGTGGTCTGCTTGCCGTAGACCTCCGCCGTGCCCGTCTTGCCGTGCAGCGGGATCTTGTCCTGCGGCCAGCCGCCGAACTTCCACGCGGCGGTGCCCCGGGTGATGACGCCCGCGAAGGCGTCGTCCATGCCCTTGAGGGTGGCCTTGCTGACCGGCAACCTACCCGACGGCCTGGGCTTCAGTTCGCGCACCGACTTGCCGTCCGCGCTGATGACCGCCTTGCCGATGCTCGGGTGGAACATCGTGCCGCCGTTAGCGACGGCGCCGTAGATCACCGCCTCCTGGATCGGCGTGACGAGGGTGTCGCCCTGGCCGATGGAGTAGTTGATCGAGTCGCCCTCACGCATCTTGTTGCCTTCGAGGCAGTTCTCGTAGGCGATCTTCTCGACGTAGGAGCCGTCCTTCTTGCCGTACTTGCACCAGGCGTCCTTGTTGGCCTTCCAGTAGTCCTGCTTCCACTGGCGGTCGGGGACGCGGCCGGTGACCTCGTTGGGCAGGTCGACGCCGGTCTCCTTGCCGAGGCCGAACTGGTGGGCGGTCTTGTAGAAGAAGTCCTTGGGCTGGCCCTTCTTCGGGTTGATCCCGCCGTCCTTCTTCCACTGCTGGTCGGAGAGGTAGTAGAAGACGGTGTCGCAGGAGACCTCGAGCGCGCGGCCCAGCGGGATCGGGCCGAAGCTCTCACCCTCGAAGTTCTTGAAGACCTGGCTGCCCACCGAGTACGAACTCGTGCAGGGGTAGCGGCCGTCGAAGTCGTACCCCGCCTCGACCGCTGCGGCCGTGGAGACCACCTTGAAGGTCGAGCCCGGTGCGGCCTGGCCCTGGATGGCCCGGTTCAGCAGCGGGTAGTCGGAGTTCTTGCCGGTGAGGGCCTGGTAGTCCTTGGCGGAGATGCCGCCGACCCAGACGTTCGGGTCGTAGTCCGGCGCGGAGGCCATGGCGACGATGCGGCCGGTCTTGGCCTCCATCACCACGGCGGCACCGGAGTCGGCCTTGTAGTTGGTGCCGGTGATCTTGTCGTTCTGCTGGCGGGCGACCTTCATCGCCTTGTCCAGCTCGAACTCGGTGACCCGCTGGATGCGGGAGTCGATGCTGGTGACCAGGTTGGAGCCGGACTCCGCCGGGTCGGCCTGGGCCTTGCCGATGACCCGGCCGAGGTTGTCCACCTCGTAGCGCGTGATGCCGGCCTTGCCGCGCAGTTCCTTGTCGTACTGCCGCTCCAGGCCGGAGCGGCCGACCATGTCGGAGCGCAGGTAGGGCGAGTCGGTGTCCTTGGCCTTCTGGATCTCCTCGTCGGTGACCGGCGAGAGATAGCCGAGGACCTGGGAGGTGCCGGCCTTGCCGGGCGCGCCGTACCGGCGGACCGCCTCGGGCTCGGCGGTGATGCCGGGGAAGTCCTCGGCGCGCTCCCGGATCTGGAGGGCCTGCTTGGGCGTGGCCTCGTCGGTGATCGGGATCGGCTGGTACGGCGAGCCGTTCCAGCAGGGCTGGGGGGTCTCGGCGTCGCACAGCCGGACCTTCTGCTGGACCTCGTCGGGCCTCAGGCCGAGGACGCCGGCGAGCTTGGCCAGCACGCCCTTGCCGTCGTCCCTCTGCTTGAGCAGGTCGGTGCGCGAGGCGGAGACGACGAGACGGGTCTCGTTGTCCGCGAGCGGCACTCCGCGCGCGTCCAGGATGTCACCGCGCACGGCGGGGTCGACCACCTGCTGGACGTGGTTGCCGGACGCCTCCCGCTGGTACTCGGCGCCCTCGCGGATCTGGAGGTACCACAGGCGGCCGCCGAGGGTGCCGAGCAGGGAGAGGACGAGTACCTGGATGACGACCAGCCGGATCTGGACCCGTGGGGTCCGCCCGGTCTCGGGAATGTTGGTCATGGGCGCGGCCCATTCGTTGGAAGGGTGGTGGCGGGCGACGGGCGGGCGTTGGTCACTGCTGCTGACTCCCCCTCTCAGCGCGGGAACTGAGGTGCGCGTACGGACGGCAGGTGAAGTGGGGCGCTGTCACAGCCGTTTGACCCCCTTGATGCGGCCGACGCGGGCCGAGCGGGTGCGGGCCCTGGCCTTCAGCGCGCCGATGCCCCGCTGGGAGCCGAGGCGCAGGCCGGTGCCGGAGGAGAGCCAGCCGGATGAGATGTTCCCGGCCTTGGCGGCGGGCCCGGACTCGGCCAGCGGGTCGTTGTCCGCGCGGCGGGCCAGCCACATCACGCCGGGCACCACGAAGGGGGCCAGCAGCAGGTCGTACAGCGCGGCCGAGAACAGCAGGCCGGGCAGGCCGACATGGCGGGCGGCGGTGTCGCCGACCAGGGCGCCGACGCCGGCGTAGAGCAGCGTGGAGCCGATCGCGGCGGCGACCACGACGGCCATCGGGCCGGTCGCCGACTTCAGCCGGCCGGTCTCGGGCTTGACGAGGCCGGCGAAGTAGCCGATGACGCACAGCACGAGGGCGTAGCGGCCGGCCGCGTGGTCGGCGGGCGGCGCGAGGTCGGCGAGGAGTCCGGCGCCGAAGCCGACGAGGGCGCCACCGACATGGCCGTACACCAGGGCGAGGCCGAGGACGGCGAGGAGCAGCAGATCGGGGACGGCGCCGGGCAGGTGGAGGCGGGCGAGGACACTCACCTGGATCACCAGGGCGACGACGACCAGCACGGTGGAGAGCAGGACGCGGTTGAGGCGCATGGGTGGTTCAGCTCCTACTGCTGCTGGCCGTTGGTGTCGGAGTCGTCCGGCGCGGAGGCGTTCGCCGAGGGGGTGACCGTGACGGTCACCGTGGGCGTCGGGACCGGCTTGGGCTTGGCCGGGAGAACCTCGTCGCGCGGGTCCTTCTTCGGTCCCGTGACGACCACGCCGACGATGTCGAGCTTGCTGAAGCCGACGTACGGCGTGACGTAGAGGGTGCGGGTCAGGCCGCCGCCGGAGGGGTCGACGCGGGAGACCACGCCGACCGGCACGCCGGGCACGAAGGGCTTGTCGGCCTGCGAGCCGAAGGTGACGAGCCGGTCGCCCTTCTTCACCTCCGCCTTGCCGTTGAGGAGTTCCACGCGCAGCGGGCGGTCACCCTGGCCGGAGGCGAAGCCGAGTTCGTCGCCCGCCTCCATGCGGGTGCCGACGGTGAAGTCGGGGTCGTTGGCGAGCAGTACGGTCGCGGTGCCGGGGCCGACCGTGGTGACGCGGCCGACCAGTCCGTCGCCGTTGAGCACGGTCATGTCGCGCTTGATGCCGTCGTTGGCGCCCGCGTCGATGGTGATGGTCCAGGAGAAGCCCTGCGCCGCTCCTATGGCGATGACCTGGGCGCCCTTGATGCCGTACTGGCCCTGGCCGGCCACCTTCAGCATGCGGTCCAGCTGGTTCAGCCGGCTGCGGTTGCGGTCGTCGCTGCCCAGCTTGGCCTTGAGTGCCGCGTTCTCCTTCTCCATGACGGCGAGCCGGTCGTGCCGGTCGCCGGAGTCCCGGACGGCGGAGACGGCGTTGCCGACCGGGTCGACCGCCGTGGAAAGCCCGTTCTCGATCGGGCCGAAGGCCGCGGCCGCGGCCTGCCGTGCCCCGTCGACCGGGGAGTTCCGGCCTCCGCGGATGTCCACCGTGATCAATGCGAACGCGATGGCGATCAGCAGGATCAGGAGCAGGCGGCTCTCTTTCGTGTCCCTCACGTGCGGCGGCCGTGCCCTTCCTCTATAGGAATTCGGGGACCCCGATAAAGCGCCGTGGTGGATGCGCGATTCGAAGGGGGTCCGTTGGGGGAGCTTATGCCTCTATACCAACGAGCCGCCGTACGAGAGCAGAACGTCTCGTACGGCGGATTCGAAGTGTCATGTCAGCGGCGCGGCTGGGCGTCGAGCACCTGCTGAAGCGCCTCGAACTCCTCGACGCACTTGCCGGAGCCGAGCGCGACGCTGTCGAGCGGGTCCTCGGCGATGTGGATCGGCATGCCCGTCTCCCGGCGCAGCCGCTCGTCGAGGCCGCGCAGCAGGGCGCCGCCGCCGGTCAGCACGATGCCGCGGTCCATGATGTCGCCGGACAGCTCCGGCGGGCACTTGTCCAGGGTCGTCTTGACGGCGTCGACGATCGCGTTGACCGGTTCCTCGATCGCCTTGCGTACCTCCGCCGCGGAGATGACGACGGTCTTGGGCAGCCCGGACACCAGGTCCCGGCCGCGGACTTCGGTGTGCTCGTCGGAGTCGAGGTCGTACGCCGAACCGATCGTGATCTTGATCTGTTCGGCCGTCCGCTCACCCAGCAGGAGGCTGTACTCCTTCTTGATGTACTGGATGATCGCGTTGTCCAGTTCGTCACCCGCGACGCGGATGGACTGGGCGGTGACGATGCCGCCGAGGGAGATGACCGCGACCTCCGTGGTGCCGCCGCCGATGTCCACCACCATGTTGCCCGTGGCCTCGTGGACCGGCAGGCCGGAGCCGATGGCGGCGGCCATGGGCTCCTCGATGATGTGCACCTGGCGGGCGCCCGCCTGGGAGGAGGCTTCGATGACGGCGCGCCGCTCGACGCCGGTGATGCCCGAGGGTACGCAGACGACGACCCGGGGCCGGGCCAGATACCGCCGCTTGTGGATCTTCAGGATGAAGTAGCGGAGCATCCGCTCGGTGATCTCGAAGTCGGCGATCACGCCGTCCTTCAGCGGCCGCACGGCCACGATGTTGCCCGGCGTGCGGCCGATCATCTTCTTCGCTTCGGCGCCGACCGCGAGGATGCCACCGGTGTTGGTGTTGATCGCCACGACGGACGGCTCGTTGAGTACGATCCCGCGACCCCTGACGTACACCAGCGTGTTGGCGGTCCCGAGGTCGACAGCCATGTCACGGCCGATGAACGACATTGAGTTCCCCATCAGGATTCGACGGGCCTTCCCTGGAAGCTTTTGAGGGCTTCTCAGGTCGGCGAGGTGGGTGCGGTGACGTGAAGGCTTCCATCGTAGACGCGCCTGCACGAACACCGCGCGAGGGTCTTCGCCAATTGTCAGCAGATGGCGCGCCGCCCCGCTCGTGGAGACGGTCCATCAGGGGCACGCGTTCCCTCGAACGGCAACGCATATGCCGAGGGACTGCCGAAATGGTACGGCCGTCCGGGGGCGGGGTATCCGAGGCCGCTGACACACCCTCAGAAAGATGCCCCGAAACTCCGCACGGTGTGGCCCCGAAGGACCCGCGGCGCACCGGTCAGTCACGACCCGGAAAGAAAATCTTCACCTCGCGCTCGGCGGACTCCTCCGAGTCCGAGGCGTGGATCAGGTTCTCCCGCACGATGACACCGAGGTCGCCTCGGATGGAGCCGGGAGCCGCGGCGATCGGGTCGGTCGGGCCGGCCAGCTGCCGCACACCCTCGATGACCCGCTCACCCTCGACGATCAGCGCGACGACGGGGCCGGAGGACATGAACTCGACAAGGGGCTCGTAGAACGGACGGCCCACGTGCTCGGCGTAGTGCTGCTCCAGGAGGCCCCGGTCCAGGTTCCGCAGTTCCAGCGCGGCGATCCGCCAGTCGGCCTTGCGCTCGAGACGGCCGATGATCTCGCCGATCAGGCCACGACGGACGGCGTCGGGCTTGAGCAGGACGAGGGTGCGCTGGGTCACGAGAGGCTCCTTACGACTGACGTGCGGTGGCACGAGGTTACAGGGCGTGTCCGCACCCTCGTCACGCAGCGTCAGCCGTAGGGGGTGACCCGGCCTCGGCTGCCGCCGCGAAGCGGGCCTTGGCCGCGTCGACCTTGCGGCCGTAGTGCACCGACGCCCACCACAGGGCCGCGAACACCGCGCCCATGAAGTACATCATCGGCACGAAGAGGCCCGAGGCGATCAGCGCGAGCTGGAGCCCCCAGCCGAGGACGACACCGCCCGGCCGGGACACCATGCCGCACAGCAGCACGGACAGCACCATGGCGACCCCGCAGACCCACCACACGGTGGACGTGGCCAGCGAGGGGTCCTTCATGGCGACCAGACCGGCGAACCCGATGACGAAGAACTCGCCGATCAGTGTCGAGGAACAGAGCGTACGCACGAGCGGTTCACCTCAGCCCTTCCGAAGCAGCAGGCGGGCCTCGCCCACCGTGATGACCGAGCCGGTGACCAGTACGCCGCCGCCGGCGAACTCGCCCTCCTCCTCGGCCAGGGTGATCGCGGCCTCCAGCGCCTCCGGCAGCCGGGGCTCGACCTGGACCCGGTCCTCGCCGAACACCTCGACGGCGATGCCGGCCAGTTCGTCCGCGTCCATGGCGCGGTGGCTGGTGTTCCGGGTGACGACGACCTCCGCGAAGATCGGCTCGAACGCCTCCAGCAGTCCGCGCACGTTCTTGTCCGCGCTCGCGCCGACCACGCCGATCAGCCGGCTGAAGTCGAACGCCTCCCGCACCGCCTCGGCGGTCGCCTCGGCGCCGCCCGGGTTGTGCGCGGCGTCCAGCACCACGGTCGGGGACCGCCGGACGATCTCCAGCCGGCCCGGCGAGGTGACGGCCGCGAACGCCTTGCGCACGGTGTCGATGTCCAGCGGTTCGGCGCGCTCGGCACCGACCCCGAAGAACGCCTCGACGGCGGCGAGGGCGACGGCCGCGTTGTGCGCCTGGTGGGCGCCGTGCAGCGGGAGGTAGACCTCGGGGTACTCGCCGCCGAGCCCGCGCAGGGTGAGCAACTGGCCGCCGACGGCGACCTGGCGGTCCACCACGCCGAACTCCATGCCCTCGCGGGCCACGGTGGCGTTCTCCTCCACCGCCTTCTTCAGCAGCACCTGCGCCGCGTCCACCGGCTGCTGCGCCATGATCACGGTCGCGTCCGGCTTGATGATGCCGGACTTCTCGGTGGCGATCAGCGCGGGCGTCCCGCCCAGGCGGTCGGTGTGGTCCAGTGAGATCGGCATGACCACGGCGACATCGCCGTCGATCACGTTGGTCGCGTCCCAGCTCCCGCCCATGCCGACCTCGACCACGGCGACGTCCACCGGGGCGTCCGCGAAGGCGGCGTACGCCATGCCGGTCAGCACCTCGAAGAAGGACAGCCGGTGCTCCTGAGCGGTGTCGACCATCCCGATGTACGGCTTGATGTCCTCGTACGTCTCGATGAACCGCTCGGCGCTGACCGGGGCGCCGTCCAGGCTGATGCGCTCGGTGACCGACTGCACGTGCGGGCTGGTGTAGCGGCCGGTACGCAGCTCGAAGGCGCCGAGCAGGGCCTCGATCATGCGGGCGGTGGAGGTCTTGCCGTTGGTGCCGGTGATGTGGATGGAGGGGTACGTGCGCTGGGGGTCGCCCAGGACGTCCATCAGGGCGGCGATCCGGGTGACGGAGGGCTCCAGCTTGGTCTCGCCCCAGCGGGTGGCCAGCTCGGTCTCCACCTCGCGCAGGGCGCGGTCCACCTCGGGGTCCTCGGGCCGGGCCGGTACGTCGGCCTCCGGCGAGCCGCCCTGGGTGCGCAGGGTGCGGCTGCCCGCCTCGATCACGGCGAGGTCGGGGTCGCGGTCGGTCTCCTCGGCGATGATCTCGTCGAAGTCGGCGAGGGGGTCTGGCGTGTCGTTGTTACCGGGCGAGTCACTCACGTCGCCCAGTCTACGGAGGGGGCGGGGCGCCGCGCGTGGTGGTCCGGCTGCGGCGCGGGCGAGCGAGAGCCCCCGGCGCCGCGTCGGGACGCTGTTGGTTTATTCGGGAGCTGGTCCTATTTCGCCCCGTCGAGCTCATGCTCGACGGGGCGAAGTGCTGCGAAGTGGCTGGTGCGGGTG